>SVKN01000032.1 GCA_015068445.1 Oscillospiraceae bacterium
CCGGGAGATACCGTCGCACCGACTGCGTCGCCTCCCGAAAGCAGCGTGCTGGAGCGGGAAGGCTACACGCTGACGGGCTGGTGCACAGACCGCGAAGGAAAGAACGAATGGGGTATTAAAACAGATCCTGTCGTGAGCGATATGACGCTCTACCCCAGGTGGGAATAAACCGTGAAGCGAAGCGTTATTCTGCGTAAGCTGGCCGTCTGCCTGGCCGCGGCGGCAGTGCTGACGTCAGTCGCCGCCTTCGGCCTGCTGAACGGTCCCGACAGTGCGGCCTCCGACGCGCTTTATCAGCGCGGCGGCTCGCCTGACGGCGAGATCGTCGTGATCGGGATGGATCAGCGGGCGCTGGACGCGTTCGGGCCGATGCCCTGGCCGCGGGATATCATGGCGCAGGCGATCGAGTACCTTAACAATGCCGATCCCGACAACGCGCCCGCCGTCATCGGCGTCGACGTGCTTTACGTCGGCGAGAGCGGCGACGGGGCCGCGGACGCGTATCTGGCTGAAACGGCTGCAATGGGCGAGAACGTCGTGGTCGCTTCCGCCGCGACGTTCGATTCCCGGCTGGTTAAGGACGGCGACACGTTCTACATGGACGACCGGACAGTCGTAGCATGGGACGCGCCGTATCCCGATCTGGCCGACGTGACAGACAGCGGTCACATCAATCAGATGATGGACCGTGACGGCGTCCTGCGCCACGCGCTGCTTTGGATCGACGTGCCGGGCGAGGGCCGTGTTGCTTCGTTCGCACGCGTGATCTATGAGCGCTGGTGCGAAGAGAAGGGCCTTGCACCCAATGCGGCGCCGGAGATCGGCGACGGCTTCTTCTATCTGCCGCTTACCGGCAGACCGGGCGCGTATTACGAGGACGTCTCCGTGGCGGACCTCGTAGCCGGGACCGTTGATCCGAGTTATTTCGCGGGGAAGATCGTGCTGATCGGCCCCTACGCCTTAGGCATGCAGGACCAGTATCCCACCGCCATCGATCATTCTTCGCCGATGTATGGCGTGGAGTATCAGGCAAACGCCATCGACGCCTTCCGCAGTGGCTTCCTGCCGCGGGAGGCGAATGAAAAGGCGCAGCTTGCTGCGCTGTTCGTCCTCTGTGCGCTGGCGCTTTTCCTGTTTCTTGATCGGCGCGTGCTTACGTCGCTGGCGCTTTGGCTGGCGCTTGCGGGCGCATGGATCGCCGCATGCCTGATCGCGTACCGCGCGGGCGTGATCCTGCACGTTCTGTGGGTGCCGCTTGGTTTGACGATCCTGTTCATCGCTTCCGTCGCGGTCAACTATATCCGCGCATCGCGGGAGAAGCACCGTATCCAGAACACCTTCGGCCACTACATCGATCCCGCGATCATGCGTCAGCTGCTGGAGCAGGGCGCGTCCGCGCTGGAGCTCGGCGGCAAGCTGCGGGAGATCGCGGTGCTGTTCGTCGACGTCCGCGGGTTCACTGCCATGAGCGAGTCCCTCGACCCGCCCACGGTCGTGGAGATCGTCAACCGCTACCTGACGCTGACGACGGAGTGTATTATGAAGAACCACGGCACGCTTGACAAGTTCGTCGGCGACTGCACCATGGCCTTCTGGAACGCGCCGGTAGAGCAGAAGGACGCTGTCTACCTGGCCTGCCGCGCGGCGGTGGATATGGTCGAGGGCTCCAAAGCGCTGGGGGATGAGCTGATGGCCAAATACGGCCGGACGGTATCCTTCGGCATCGGCGTCAACTGGGGCAGCGCCGTCATCGGCAACATCGGCGCGCCGAAGCGCATGGACTATACGGCCATCGGCGACACGGTCAACACCGCGTCGCGCCTCGAATCGAACGCCCCAGGCGGCAAGATCTTGATCTCCCGCGCCGTGGCGGATATCCTGGGAGACCGCGCCGAGGTCACGTCGCTCGGCGATTCCATCAAGCTCAAGGGCAAAGCGGAGGGATTCGAGATCCTGACGCTAGACGCTCTGAAAGAATAAAGAGAGGGGATCAAAGATGAAAAACAGAATCTTTGCCTTGCTTTTGGTGATTTGTCTGCTTTCAACATCGGCCGCGGCCGCAGGCGTCGGGAGCGACGTCAGCCTGTCTGCCCTGGCGCGGGCTGAGTTTGCGGACGCCGTCGTGACGGCGGACGGGAAGGTCCTTGCCTGCGATACCTGGAACAAGGTGATTTGGGACCTGAGCGGAGAGACGCCCTCGCTTTACGCCGGGCGCATCGGTGTTTCCGACCTCTCCGGCGAACCGATGGGCCGCTATTTTGACGCTTCCGATCGCCTCCGCGCCTTCTTCCTCGAACCCACCGCCATCGTCCCGTTCCTCGACGGGTACGCGGTCACGGACGCTTCGGCAAACGTTGTGCGCTACGTCACCAAAACGTCGGTGCGCACGCTGGGCGGCAGCGGCAAGGAAGGGGAGAAGAATGGTGTCGGAGCGTCCGTGCGGTTTTCGCATCCCACCGGCCTGGCCGTTGACGAGAACGGCACGCTGTACATCGCCGACACCGGCAACGGATGCATCAGAACGATGACGAAAAAGGGCCGCGTGTCCACGCTGTATTCCGGGCTCAGTGAGCCGACCGGCCTCTGTTGGCAGGGCGGCGCGCTCTTCGTCGCTGAGACGGGCAAGAACCGGGTTATCCGGCTCACGGAAGGCAAGTTCGAGGTCGTCGCCGGCCGGACGGTTGCCGCGGAGGAACCGGGCGTTTACTACGGCGGATTCGTCAACGGTCCCGCCGAAAAGGCGGAGTTCGATCACCCGCAGGGCGTCGCCGTCACCGAGGACGGAACGGTGTATGTCGCCGATACGCTGAACAACGCGATCCGGATGGTCAAAAATGGGCGCGTTTATACGGTCGCGCACAGCGAGGACATGCTCTCAGCGCCTGTAAAGCCCTGCGGCTTGACGGTCTCTTCCAATAAGGTCCTCGCGTCCTGCAGGGGCATCGTTATGACGCTCGACGCGCCGTCTGCGAAGTTCACGGACGTGAAGAGCGGCGACTGGTTCGCGCCCTATGCCGGCGAAGCCGCGCTGCGCAGGCTCGTGCTCGGCACCACAGAATCGACGTTCTCTCCCGCCGTGCTCACGAACCGCGCCCAGTTCGCCGTGATGCTCGGGCGTTTACAGTCACAGTGCGACGGGTCGATGGTGATCGACGGTGACGCGGCGCTTGCGGATATCGCCGACGATACCTGGTATACGGCGGCTGCGCGCTGGGCCGTTGATAAGGGGATCATCCTCGGCATCAACGGCAGCTTTGAACCCTCCGGCAGTCTGACCCGCGAACAGGCGGCCGTCATGCTGTGGCGCTATGCGGAAATGACCGGGCTGAACGTGAACGATCTCGACGATATCGATCTCGCATCTTCGTTCTCCGACAGTGCACAGGTCAGTGGCTGGGCGCAGGAGGCTATGCGCTGGGCCGTGGGCAAGGGCATCCTCACCGGCGCCGACGGCGCGCTGACGCCGCTCGCGCAGATCGACCGCGCCCAGACGGCTGCGATCCTGCTGCGGTTCATGGATGTTTACGGATTGTAATAAGCATTGATCGACGGGCTGCCGGCATTGTCCGGCGGCCCTGTCGTGCTGTTTGAAAATGATTGCAGAGGGTGTGACCGATATGCCGAAGACGGCGATCGACGAGACATATATCCGCCGCTTTTTCGATCTCGGCGACGATGAGGCAGGCGACAGGGAGTGCGCGGAGATCTGCGCGAAGCTGGAGCGGATCCAGTACAGCCATGGCGAAGACGTGTGCCGGATCGACGAGGAGCCGGACGGGATGTTCTTTCTCGAATCGGGGACGTGCGCCGTGCTGGACCGTGAGGGCGCACAGATCAACGTCATGCGCGAGGGGCAGTATTTCGGCGAGTACGGCGTGCTGTCCGGCCAGAGGCGCCTGTCTACGGTGCGCTCCATCGGGCGAACAGTGGTGTATCGGCTCAAAAGTGAGGACATGATCGCCATTCTGAGCCGCCACCCCGGCCTTTACGGCGAGATGATGAAGCAGGTCTACGCTCAGGTGACGAACAAGCACACCCAGCTTCTGACGCTGTCCAGCATTCGCCGCGGCATCCTCCACGCGCCGTCTAACGAGACGCCGATGACCCCGCGCCAGATGCTGCTGCAGTACGGCGCGCTGGCGCTGATCTTCCTCTTGACGCTTTGGCTGGCCCCGGCGGGCAGCTCCGGCCCGGTGTTCCTGATGCCGCTGGGGCTGATGGTCGGTTATGTCCTGTTCACGAAGCGAACGCTTGAATCCCTCGTCGTGGCGGGGATGCTGGCAGCGCTCCTGCTCCTGCGCAGCGGTCTGTCCGTCAGCTATACGGACGCGCTGATGGACGCCATGAAAAACGGGGACAACGTCTTCACGATCCTCGTCATGGCGCTCATGGGCGGCGTGACGACGCTGGTGGAGGCCTCCGGCGCCGTGACTGCGCTGCAGAAGCTGGCCGACCGAAAGCTTCGCTCCGGGAAAGGCGTACTGTTCGGCGCCGTCGGGATCATGGCAGTTACGGCCATCGACGACTGCCTCAACATGCTTTGCGCGTCATCCGCCATCCGGAACGTTGCGGACGAGCAGCGGATACCCCGTGAAAAGACGGGACTTCTGCTGAGTCTGCTGCCTACGGTCCTCAGCTCCTTTCTGCCGTTCTCGCTGTGGGGCATCTTCGTGATCGGCACCATCGGCGTGAGCGTGCCCGGCTCCGGCGCAGGCGTTTTCTGCCGCGCACTGCCGTTCAATTTCTTCTCGATCCTGACGCTTGCGAGCATGCTGCTGTTCTGCGGCGGCCGCCTGCCGCTGACGAAGACGATGCAGGAGGCGGAGAAGCGCGTCAGCTGCGGCGGAAAGCTGTGGCCCGATCGCTCCGAGCAGTATCTGACGCAGGAGGAGACGACGATCTGGGGCAAGCCCTGCAATCTGCTGCTGCCCGTGGCCGTGCTGGCGGTGACGAGTCTGACGGTCCGGACCTTCTGGAGCCGCAGCTTCGCCCTTGACAGCGCCAGCGGCCTCGTGGCAACGCTGATTTTTCTCTTCTTCCTGTACTGCGCCCAGGGCCTGATGTCGCCGGAGCAGTTCGTGGAGCACCTCGTCTCCGGCATTCAGGGCATGGCGCTTCCGATCCTGCTGTACCTGCTGACGATGTGCTTCTCTTCGCTGCTGGAGCAGGAGACCATGGACAGCTTCTTCGCGGCGATCATGGCGTTCATCGGGCCCTTCGCGCCATTGATCCCGGCCATGCTGTTTCTGGTGTTCACGCTGCTGACTGTCGCTCTGGGCTCCTCCTGGGCCATGTACGTCATCGGCTTCCCGACGGCGATCCGGCTGGCGGCGCAGGGGAACGTGAGCCTTTCGCTGTGCATCGGCGCGATCTGCGCGGCGGGCATCGCGGGGGAGAAGAACTGCGTTTTCACCAGCGACGCACTTTCCGTGGGCAGCGCGGTGGGCTGCGAACCGAAGGCTGTTCTGGCAGCGCGGCTGCCTTACAGTCTGATGCTGAGCGCAGGCACGTTCCTGCTGTATCTGATCGCCGGGTTTATTATGTAGATGAAAAAGCACTGCGAAAGCAGTGCTTTTTATCGCCCTGAACGCGGTTCAGAGGTTGACATTCCCAGCGTCCGGGATTAGAATTTCTTCAGCGCCAATATAAGGGAGCGATGATATGAAAGTAGTACTGCAAAACCTGACAAAAGCATTTCCCAAGCGCGGCAAAAAGGAGACGGGCGAAGTCATCGCCGTCAACGATTTCACCTTTGTGATCCCCGACGGCAAGCTGATCGGCCTGCTGGGCCCCTCTGGCTGCGGCAAGAGCACGACGCTGAACCTGATCTCCGGGCTGGAAACGCCCACCTCCGGCCGCATTTTTTTCGGTGACGACGACGTGACGGACCTCCCGCCCGAGAATCGCGGCGTCGGCCTTGTATTCCAGAATTACGCGCTGTACCCTCATCTGACCGTGCGGCAGAACATCCTGTTCCCGCTGCAGAACCTTCGCGGCGACGCGAAGCTCAGCAAGGAGGAAATGGAGAAGCGCGCGCTGGAGGCAGCGCAGATGGTCCAGATTGAAGGGCTGATGGAGCGCAAGCCCTCCGAGATGTCCGGCGGCCAGCAGCAGCGCGTGGCCATCGCCCGCGCCCTTGTCAAAATGCCCCGGGTCCTGCTGCTGGACGAGCCTCTGAGCAACCTGGACGCCAGACTGCGTCTGCAGACCCGCGAGGAGATCCGCCGTATCCAGCGTCAGACGGGCATCACCACTGTCTTCGTCACCCACGACCAGGAGGAGGCCATGAGCATCTCTGACATGATCGTCGTGATGAAGGACGGTGTGGTCAACCAGATCGGCGCGCCCCAGGAGGTCTATGACGAGCCGGTCAACCTGTTCGTGGCCCAGTTCCTCGGTACGCCGCCCATCCACGTGTTTGACGCAGAGGTAAAAGGTGAACTGCTTTACATCGGCGGCAAACCCGTGCTGGAAGCGCACGGCGTTGCAGATCAGCCCGTCACGGCGGCGGTCCGGCCCGAGGGCTTCCGGCTCGATCCCCACGGTCCGCTGACCTGCGCGCTGGAGCGCGTGGAGGTCATGGGCAGAGACACCAGCGTCGTCTGCATGCATCCGAACTGCCGCAACGTCGTCATCCGCGCCATCATCCCCGCCGAGGAAAAGGTCAACGAGAGCGACGATGAGGTGCGCTTTTCGCTGAAGCCCGCCAAGGTCTTCCTGTTCGACGCGAAGAGCGACCTGCGCATCGACGCGAAGCTGAAATAGGGGAGGGTACCATGTCTCGACCGAATCTCAAGCCGTGGCTTTATCTGCTGCCGGCGATCCTGTTCCTGGGCGTCTTCATGGTCTATCCGCTTGTGGACGTCCTCGTCTATTCCGTGGAGGAGGGGTACAATTCCGCCTCCCAGACGTATTTCGGTACCGGACTGTACAACTACTCCTACGTCCTGCATGATCCGTATTTCCTGCAGGCGGTGCGGAACACGTTCATCCTCGTCATCATCACCGTCCCGGTCTCCACGGGCATCGCACTGCTGATCTCGCTGGGGCTCAACTCCATCAAGAAGCTGCGCGAGCTGTACCAGACGATCTTCTTCCTGCCTTACGTGACGAATACGCTGGCCGTCGGCCTCGTGTTCATGATCCTGTTCAAGAAAACGGCCTACACGGACGGTCTTGTGAACCTGCTGATCCGGCTGTTCGGCGGGCAGGGCGTCGATTTCATTGACGGCCCTTACTGGGCGAAGCTGTTCGTGCTGTGCTTCTACACGATCTGGGTCGTCATGCCCTTCAAGATCCTGATCCTGACCAGCGCGCTGGCCTCCGTCAAGGAGGATTACTACAAGGCCGCGCGCATCGACGCCACACCCCGCTGGCGCATCTTCACGCGCATCACGCTGCCCATGATCTCGCCCATGCTGTTTTATCTGATCATCACGGGCTTCATCGGCGCGTTCAAGGCGTATTCCGACGCGGTGGCACTGTTCGGCACCGATCTGAACGCCGCCGGGATGAATACCATCGTCGGCTACGTTTACGATATGCTCTACGGCGATTCCGGCGGGTATCCTTCCTATGCCGCCGCTGCGGCGCTCATCCTGTTCGCCATCGTGCTGACGATCACGGTCGTCAACCTGCTCGTCAGCAAGCGGCACGTCCATTATGACTAAGGAGGGATGAAAGTGGATTTCGAAAAGATCGAACGAAGCGCCCGCCGCCGCGCAGCGATCCGCAGGACGCTGATCTATGTCTTTCTGACCTTCTGGGCGATCCTCGTCCTGTTCCCGTTTTATTGGATGGTGCTGACCTCCGTCAAGAGCTACGGCGCGTACAACTCGGAATATATCCCCGCCTTTTTCACGCTGTCTCCCACACTGCAGAACTACACGGACGCCTTCACGACGGTCCATCTGGGGCGCTATTTCGTCAATACGGTCATCTTTACGCTGGCGACCACGGCGTGGATGCTGGCGGTGACGGTGCTGGCGGCCTTCGCGCTGGCAAGGCTCGATTTCAAGGGCAAGGCCCTGCTGTTCACGGGCTTTCTGGCGCTGATGATGATCCCCAACGAGCTCGTCGTCATCACGAACTTTGCAACTATCACCAACTGGGGCATGCGCAATACCTTCTGGGGCCTGATCTTGCCGTCTGTGACGTCGGTGTTCTATATCTACCTGCTGAAGGAGAATTTCGAGCGGATCCCCGACGAGCTGTACAAGGCCGCCAAGGTTGACGGCACGTCAGACTTCAAATACCTGTGGAAGGTGATGATCCCCATCTGTCGTCCGACGATCATCACCATCGCCATCCTCAAGATCATCGAGTGCTGGAACTCCTACGTCTGGCCGCGGCTGATCACCGACGATGAGGCGTATTTCCTCGTGTCCAACGGCATTCAGGAGATCCGCGAGAACGGCTTCGGCCGCGAGAACATCCCGGCGATGATGGCGGCTGTCGTGATCATCTCCGTGCCCCTGATCATCCTGTTCCTGATCTTCCACAAGAAGATCATGGAGGGCGTTTCGAGAGGGGGGACCAAGGGATGAGAAAGCTGTGCCTGCTCCTCGGCCTGCTGACGGTCCTGACGCTGCTGACTGGCTGCCACGGTGCCAGACGCATGGAGGACTTCGCCATGCCGGAGTCCTTCGACACGTCCCGGGAGTACGAGATCACCTTCTGGGCCAAGAACGACACCAACAAGAACCAGACGGCCATCTATGAGAAGGCCATCCGCGACTTCGAGGCGCTGTATCCCAACGTCCGCGTCAATCTGCGTCTGTACACCGATTACGGCAAGATCTACAACGACGTCATCACCAACATTGCCACCAATACGACGCCCAACATCTGCATCACGTACCCCGACCACATCGCCACCTACATGACCGGCGACAACGTCGTTCTGCCGCTGGACGAGCTATTCTCCGATCCCAATTACGGCCTCGGCGGCAGTTCGCTGCTGTTCGACGGTCCCACGGAAGAGGAGATCGTGCCGGAGTATCTGCAGGAGTGCCGCATTGGCGAGCACTGCTACGCGCTGCCCTTCATGCGCTCCACCGAGGCGCTTTACGTCAACGCGACGTATCTCAACAAGCTGGGCTACGAGCTGCCCGAGATTGTCACCTGGGACTTCATCTGGGAGGCCGCCGACGCAGCAGCCAAAAAGGATGCGGACGGCGTTTACGCGCTCAACGGCCAGAAGGTCATGATCCCCTTCATCTACAAGTCTACGGACAACATGATGATCCAGATGCTGCGCCAGCTGGATGCGCCGTATTCCGATGAAAACGGCTCGATCCTACTGTTCACCGACCGGACGAAGGGTCTGCTGCAGACCATCGCGCAGCATGTGAAAAACGGCGCCTTCTCCACCTTCAAGATCTCCAGCTATCCCGCCAATCTGCTGAACGCCGGTCAGTGCCTGTTTGCCGTCGATTCGACGGCGGGCGCCACGTGGATGGGGACCGACGCGCCGCTGTCCGACATTAGCCCCGACAAGCTGGTGCGCTTCGACACTGCCGTGCGGCCGATCCCGCAGTTCGACCCAGCGCATCCGAAGATGATCTCCCAGGGTCCGTCCATCTGCCTGTTCAACAAGCGCGACAGGCAGGAGGTCCTCGCCTCCTGGCTGTTCGCCCAGTATCTGCTGACGAATGACGTTCAGACCGCCTACGCTGAGACCGAGGGCTACGTTCCCGTGACGCAGAAGGCCCGTGACGACGCTTCCTATCAGGCGTACCTCAATTACGACGGCCCCGAGGACGCGGCGCATTATTCCGTCAAGCTGAAGGCCTCGAAGCTGCTGATCGAGCACACGTCAGACACCTTTGTCACGCCGGTGTTCAACGGCTCCACGTCTCTGCGCGACGCCTCCGGCCAGCTGATCGAGAATACGGTCAAGTCCGTCCGCCGCGGCGAGACCGTGGACGACGCGTATTTCGCAAAGCTCTACGACAGCGTCACGGCGTTGTACCGTCTGGGGCAGGGGAATACCGCGGCGACAGGGAAGGCCGACCTCGGCCCGCTGCCGGGCACGGCGAAAGCGCTGTTGGGCGGCCTGCTGGGCGTGTGGGTCCTGATCGGCGTTTACGTGCTGTTTGACCGCGTGAAGCGCCGCAACAGATAAGTGCCTCTTGACCTTTTCTGACAAAAAGAGTATGATGAACACGATGTGCGGGCACGACCCGCAAAAAGGAAAGGAATGGATTCAGAAATGAAAAGAGTTCTGGCTCTTGCCCTCGCGCTGGCCTGCGCTTTTACGCTGGTCGCCTGCGGCGAGAAGAAGGATGAGGACGCCAAGAGCGAAGGCGTCATGACTTACGCCGAGTACGCCGCCGCTGCCCTCGACAGCGAGGTTGTCATCGAAGCCTACGTCCAGGCCAAGCAGAGCTGGTGGAACGATCAGGCCACCCTGTACACCCAGGACAAGGACGGCGCCTATTTCCTGTATAACGCCGCCTGCTCTCAGGCTGATTACGACAAGCTGACTCCGGGCACCAAGATCAAGGCCACCGGCTTCAAGTCCGAGTGGTCCGGCGAGATCGAGATCACCGACGCCACCATCGAGATCGAATCCGGCAGCTACACTGCTCCCACGCTGGACGCCACCAAGCTGCTGGGCACCGACGATCTGATCAAGCATCAGAACGAGTTCGTCACCTTCAAGGGTCTGACCGTTGAGGCCATGGACGACACCGGTGCCGCATTCTATTACAACTGGGATGGCTCCGGCCAGGAGGGTACCGACGCCGACCTGTACTTCAGAGTCACCGACGGCACCGACAGCTACACCTTCGTCGACGAGTATTATCTCTGCAACGAGGAGAGCGACGTTTATGAAGCCATCCGCAACCTGAACGTCGGCGACACCGTCGATATCGAGGGCTTCCTGTACTGGTACGAGGGCCCCCAGCCCCACGTGACCTCCGTCACCGTGAAGTAATTCCGTTTCCGAAGAAAGGTCCGGGCAGCCGCCCGGACCTTTTTCTTTACTTTGAGCGATCCATAGGGTAGAATAGACAGAAGAAAGGCGGTGGACCATGAGCGAAAGAGTCCTGATCATCCTGCTGCTCCTGTTGTCGCTGGGGCTTGCCGGGCTGGCGCTGGGCGCGCTTCTGACGCTGCGGCGGATGTCCGAGCGTCTTACGGAGCTGGAGCGCCGCGGGCTTGACAGCAGCGCGATCCTGTCGCGTCAGGACATGCTGATCAAGTCGGTGGACAATTCCCTGAGCGCGATCAAGAGCGACCTGTCGTCCTCCGCCATGCAGACGGAACAGAAGCTCGATTTCCTGCGCCGGGGTCTGGAGGGCGCGCTGACGCAGATGCGCCGGGAGAACAACGCCCAGATCGACGAGATCCGCAGGACAGTCGATGAGAAGCTGCAGGACACGCTGGACCAGCGCCTGACGCGTTCCTTCTCGCAGGTCAGCCAGCGGCTGGAGCAGGTGTACAAAGGCCTGGGTGAGATGCAGAACCTCGCCTCCGGCGTCGGCGATCTCAAGCGCGTTTTGTCGAACGTCAAGACCCGCGGCATCCTCGGCGAGATCCAGCTGGGCGCGATCCTCGATCAGATGCTGTCTCCGGAGCAGTACGGCGTCAACGTGGCCGTCAAAAAGGGGAGCCAGCAGAACGTGGAATATGCCGTCAGACTCCCGGGCAACGGCGACGACTGTGTCTGGCTGCCCATCGATTCGAAGTTCCCGCTGGATGCGTATCAGCAGCTGCTGGACGCCTATGATTCAGCAGATCCCGCCGCCGTGGAATCGGCCTCAAAGGACCTGCGGGACCGCCTGCGCCGCTTTGCAAAGGATATCCACGACAAATACATCTACCCGCCCGACACCACGGATTTCGCCGTGATGTTTCTGCCCTCGGAGGGCCTCTACGCCGAGGCCGTGCGCATCGGCATGATCGAGCTGCTGCAGCGGGAGTACAAGGTGACTATCGCCGGCCCGACGACGCTGGCAGCGCTGCTCAACGCGCTGCAGATGGGCTTCCGCACGCTGGCCATCCAGAAGCGTTCGGGCGAGGTCTGGCAGATCCTGAGCGCCGTCAAGAACGAGTTTGACAATTTCGGTGCGGTGCTGGAGACGACGCAGAAGCGCATCCTGCAGGCAAACGATGAGCTGGACCGCCTCGTGGGCGTGCGCACGCGCCGGATCCAGAATACCCTGCGCCATGTGCAGAGCTACACGGGGGACCCGCAGCAATCACTTTGGGAGGAAAACGACGATGTTTGAGCTTGTGAAACAAGAGGGGAGAGCGAGACTCGGCGTTTATAAGACGCCTCACGGTGACGTGCAGACGCCGATATTCATGAATGTGGGCACCCAGGCTGCCATCAAAGGCGCGCTGGCGGCCGACGATCTGGAGAAGATCGGCACGCAGGTGCTGCTGTGCAACACGTATCATCTGCATCTGCGCCCCGGCGATCAGATCGTCAAGGGCCTTGGCGGGCTGCACCGCTTCAGCACCTGGTCCGGCCCGATCCTCACGGACAGCGGCGGGTTCCAGGTCTTCTCCCTGGCGCAGCTGCGGAATATCAAGGAGGAGGGCGTCACCTTCAACGCCCATACAGACGGGCACAAGGTCTTCATGGGCCCCGAGGAGAGCATGCACATCCAGTGGTCCCTGGGCTCGGACATCGCCATGGCCTTTGACGAGTGTATCGAAAACCCGTCGCCCTATGAGTATGTCCGCCGCTCCATCGACCGCACCTATCGTTGGCTGGTCCGTTGCAAAGCATCGCTGGAGGAGCTGAAGCAGCGCGAGGACACGGTCAACCCCGGTCAGGCGCTGTGGGGCATCAATCAGGGCGGGACGTACCATGACCTGCGCGTGGAGCACATGAAGCGCATCGCAGAGCTCGACCTACCGGGCTACGCCATCGGCGGCCTGGCCGTTGGCGAGACGGCGGACGTCATGTATTCGATCATCGAATCGGTGGAGGAGCACATGCCGCAGGACCGCCCGCGCTATCTGATGGGCGTGGGGACCCCGGCCAACATCCTCGAGGCTGTCGCCCGGGGGATCGACTTTT
This sequence comes from Oscillospiraceae bacterium, assembly GCA_015068445.1. Taxonomy (GTDB): domain Bacteria; phylum Bacillota; class Clostridia; order Oscillospirales; family Butyricicoccaceae; genus RGIG1902. Next base: position 13,040 of record SVKN01000032.1, read on the forward strand.
TCGACTGTGTCATGCCGGCGCGCAATGCCCGTCACGGCCATCTGTTCACCCATCACGGCGTCATCAACATCAACAACCAGAAATACATGGACGACGACGCGCCTATCGACGATGCGTGCGACTGTCCCGTCTGCCGCCGGTATTCCCGCGGTTATATCCGCCATCTGATCCGCTCCGGCGAAATGCTGGGCATGCGCCTCAGCGTCATGCACAACCTGTATTTCTACAATCATCTGATGTCCGATATCCGAGACCGACTGGCCGAGGGCACCTTCGACGATTTCCGCCGGGAGCAGACGGAGGTTTTGTCTCAGCGCATATAATTTTTGTTGTCTTTTGTACGCAAACAAGCTATAATGATACCATAGTATTTGATTAGGAGGATTCACGATGAACGGAACTGGTCTTATTCTCTGGCTGGTCGTAATGGGCCTTCTGTTTTATTTCATGGTCTACAAGCCCCAGAAGAAGCAGGAAAAGGCTGCCCGCATCCTGAGAAACAGCATCGCCCCCGGCGACACCATCGAGACCATCGGCGGCTTCACGGGCCGCGTGCTCAGCGTCAAGGAGGACGAGGTCGTCTTCGAGACCGGCGCCGACCGCACCAAGCTGGTCGTCAAGAAGTGGGGCGTCCGCTATCGTCAGCCTGCCGAGGGCTCCGACGAGTCTGCTGCTTCCGCTTCGGCTGAGGAGAAATAGCTTCCTTTTGTTCTGAACTCAGGGCCTCCCGCATATGCTTCCACATCACGGAACGAGTGCGGGAGGTCTTCTTATGCAGACGTTTTTGAATATTCTCAGACGGACGGCGCTGGCGTCGCTCTGCGGCGCGTTCTGCGCAGTCCTGCTGTGCTTTGCCGCCGCCACGATGATTTACGGCGGCATCCTGCCTGCGGCTGCGCTCAAGGTCTGCGCCGCTGCGAGCGCGCTTCTCGGCGGGGCGGTCACGGGGTTCCTTCTGGGCGCGAAAGGCCGGATCCTGCTGTACGCCGCGCTTGGCGCAGCCATGACGCTCGTCTTCCTGACGCTCTGCGGCATATTTGTCTTCGGGGGCGGCGTCGCCATGGAGGGCAGCCTGCCCGCTGTTTCGGCGCTTGCCGCCGGTACGCTGCTGGGCTGCTTTCTGCACAATGCCCGCTGAGCGGAACCGGCGCGCCATCGTCTCCGCGGCGCTCGTTTTGACTTTCCTGCTGGGATTGGGTATAATGGTCTCAGAACGTCTGCCGAAGCACAGCGCAGCCGTCTTTGCTCCCCGACGGATCACGGCACCCGTGATCCTCGACCCCGGTCACGGCGGCCTTGACGGCGGCGCCGTCAGCGAAGAAGGCATGCCCGAAGCGCCGCTCAACCTTGCCATCGCGCTGCGCACGCGGGAGCTGCTGCGTTTCCTTGGCGTCAGCGTTCTGATGACGCGGGAGAACGACGATTCTCTTGACTATGATCCCGGTCAGACCATTCGCCAGAACAAGCGCAGCGACCTGAACGCCCGCCTCAAGCTGGCCAGGGATCATCCCGAAAGCCCCTTCGTCAGCATCCACCTGAACAAGTACCAGCAGGAGCGCTACCACGGTGCGCAGGTCTTTTATTCGCCCAACAACAGCGGTTCCCGCCGCCTTGCTGGCCTGCTGCAGGCGCGTCTTCGCTTGCTGGACCCCGAAAACGAGCGCACGGCGCGTCTGACGCCTGACGGCGTGTTCCTCATGGAGCAGATCCGGTCGCCCGCCGTCACGGCGGAGTGCGGCTTCCTGTCGAACCGGCGGGAAGCGTCGCTGCTGGCGGAGCCGCAGTATCAGATCAAGCTGGCCGCGGCCCTCTGCTGCGGCTGTATCGATTACATCGGAAGCGAGTGATATCTCATGCCCGCAAAAAAGAAAACAGTCTTCCTCTGCACGGAATGCGGCTACGATTCGCCGAAGTGGATGGGCAAATGCCCCTCCTGCGGCGCGTGGAACACCATGGTGGAGGAGGTCGTGCGCGCCGCGCCTGCGCGCGCTTCAGCTGCCCCAGCATCATCGGGGAAGGAGAGCCGGCCCGTACCGCTCTCAGGGATCACGCAGGACGAGGAGGAGCGCGTGCTCACCGGCATCGGTGAACTGGACCGCGTGCTGGGCGGCGGCATCGTCCGCGGCTCCATGGTGCTCATCTCCGGCGAGCCAGGCATCGGTAAATCGACGCTGCTGCTGCAGGCCTGCCGCAGTCTCTGCCAACGCGGCCCGGTGCTTTACGTGACGGGCGAGGAGTCCCTGGCACAGATCAAGATGCGCGCCTCGCGCCTGGGCATCGACCGGGACGACCTGTATATCCTCGCGGAGACCGATCTTGACAATATCCTGCTGCAGGCGGACAAGCTCAAGCCGGATTACGTCGTCATCGACTCCATCCAGACCATGTTCAGCGGCGATATGACCTCCGCGCCCGGCAGCGTGGGGCAGGTGCGCGAATGCACCATGCGTCTCATGCAGTTCGCCAAGACCTCCGGCGTGCCTGTGCTGCTGGTGGGTCATATCAATAAAGACGGAAACATTGCCGGGCCCAAGGTGTTGGAGCACATGGTCGACACGGTGCTGGCCTTTGAAGGCGAGCGGCACAACTCCTACCGCATGCTCCGTGCCTCCAAGAACCGCTTCGGCTCGACGAATGAGATCGGCCTGTTCGAGATGACGGGAGACGGTCTGATCGACGTGCCGAATCCCTCTGCGGCGCTACTGTCCGGCAGACCGGAAAACGCCAGCGGCAGCTGCGTCGTTGCCACCATCGAGGGCTCGCGTCCGCTCCTGAGCGAGATCCAGGGCCTCGTGACGAAGTCGGCCTACGGCTCCGCCAGACGCACCTCCGCCGGGCTCGACTATAACCGCGCCGTGCTGCTGCTGGCGATTCTGGAAAAGCGGGCAGGGCTGATGCTCGGGGCCTTCGACGCGTATATCAACGTGGTCGGCGGCCTGACACTGGACGAGCCTGCCGTCGATCTCTGCGTGATGCTGGCCATCGTGTCCAGCTACCTTGATCGTCCCATCCGCCACGATCTCGCTGTATTCGGCGAGGTCGGATTGTCCGGTGAACTGCGCGCCGTCAGCGGCGCCTCTCAGCGGGTGAGCGAGCTGGCGCGGCTGGGCTTCCACGCCTGCATCCTGCCCGCGACGAACATGAACGGGCTCAAAGCGCCCGAGGGCCTGCGTCTGATGCCGGTCAAGGACATCCGCGAGGCGATCAAAACATGCTTTGAAACAGAAAAATAAACGGTTGGCCGCGGAGAAAAGCCGCGGCCTTTTCGCATATCGCGCCCCTTTTTCCTCAAACTAACACGGAGAGAAAGGGGAGAGGTCATGAGAAAATCGGTCCCGGTGCTGCTGACGGCGGCGATCATCATCGTGATGACACTGAACAGTCCGTGGTACGAGTATCGGACTGCGCCCGTAGTCGAAACGGCGGAGGTGCGGGTCATCGACGCCGTGGATGCGGTCCGTCTGCGCGGGACGGTCGTTGAGCTGCGGCGCAGGGAGCTGTACGCATGCGGGCCGTCCGTCGTTGACGCGATCCACGTTACGCCGGGGCAGCACGTCGAGCCGGGACAGCTGATCATGACGCTGCACACGACGGTACCGGAGCGTTCGGTCCCGGCTTTCTACCGCGAGCTGCAGGACAGACTGGCGTCAGGTGATACGGAGCTTCTGGATGGCCTTTCGCTGCCTTATGAACGACCGTCGGGTCAGGAGTACCGGCTGCTGGCGCCCATCGGCGGCGTCGTGATGGAGATCTCCGCATCGGTCGGGGAGACGACATCCGGCGTCTTTCCCTGTGCTGCAGTGTCCGATCTGACGCGTCTTGGCGTCATGGCGGACGCCGGGGAAGAGAGCGTCGCCCTGCTGACCGCCGGACTGCCCTGCACGGTGCGCGTTCCGTCGCTCTGCGAGGAGGCGCTTCCCGCGCATATCACCGCCGTTGCGCCCTTTGCCAGATCGTCTGTCTCAATGCTCGGCCGTTCGGAGGACCCAAGGACCGGGGTCTCCATCGCGTTCGACGCGCCTGACGGCGCGCTGCGGCCCGGTTACTCCGCGGAGGTGTCCGTCACGACGATGAGGCTCCACAACATCCCGGTCCTGCCGTACGACTGCATCGAACAGGATGATGCGGGGGAGTACGTTTATGCGATCCGTTCGTTTCATCTTGAAAAGAAATACGTTGTCACGGGACGCGAGCTGGCAGGCGGCGTCGAGCTGCTGGAGGGGCTGGAGGCATTCGATACCGTGGTGCGCGAGCCGGGCCGCTATCGGGAGGGAGCGTGGGTGAGACTGAAATGAGACTGGTCGATATCCTGACGCTGTCTGCAAAGAACCTTCGTCTGCAGGGACGAAAAGCGCGCTTATCCGTGCTGGCTGTGGCGGTCAGCATCTTTTCTTTCTGCCTGATCTCCGGCCTCGGCGACGCTGCGGCGGAGGGCGTGGTATCGCGCGTGCGGGAAACGGGCGTCGGCGGCGTGACGATCTACCCCGAGGACGGCAGCCGCAGGATCGGTGAGCAGGAGCTGGCTGAGATCGCCGGGGCGCCTCACCTGGCGGCTGTGACGCCATTCCTTTACGAGCGGGGCTCCATGACGGTCCACGAGGCCCGGGAAGACGTCCTTCTCATCGGCGTTAACGAGCAGATCGGACGTGTATTCCGCATGGAGCTGCTGCATGGCAGTTTTATTGATATACAGCAGGTGAGGGGCGGGGAGGACGCTGCGCTCGTCGACGATTCGCTGTCAAGGGCGCTGTACGGCCGGGAGAATATCGTCGGGAAGACGCTGTCTGTGTCAGTGGGCGGGCTCCGCAGGCGTTTCACGGTCTGCGGAGTCATCCATTCACAGAAGAATGGTCTGGAGTCCATGATGGGCGTTTCGGTCCCGGCGTTTGTTTATGTGCCGTACACGACGCTCAATATGCTGACGGGACAGTCCAAATGCGACCGCATCGCGGCCGCATTCGATCATGGGATCGACAGTGATCGGGCAGCTGCTGAGACGGCGCGGAAGCTGTCGCAGCTGAATGATACAAAATATTCCTACGAAAACCTCGGCGCTTACATGGACGGCCTGTGGGATGCCGTAGAGCTGGTGCGGACGTTCGTCAAGACCGTGTCGGCCATCTCTATGGCTGTGGGCGGCATCGGAATCATGAACTGCATGCTGTATGCCGTGGACGCCAGAAGGTCAGAGCTGGGGATCTGTATGGCGCTGGGCGAAGGGCGTCGAAGCATCCTGCTGCGATTCATCACGGAGGCCGTGATCCTGTGCCTGACGGGAGGGCTGATCGGTACCGGAGCCACGTTCGCGGTGATAACGGCAGTGAACCGTGCGCTGCACGTCACGATAGCGATCCCGCTGCGCGCTTATCTGCAAAGCGGAGCGTTGTCGTTTGGCTGCGGGATCTTCTTCGGTCTGGCGCCGGCATTCAAAGCCAGCCGCCTCGATCCGATCCACGCCATGACGCGCTGAGGGAGAGGAGCCTCCGGCGTCTGCACCCGATGGAAAGACGAAACAGGTATACTACACATCCCTTTGTTCATCACAAATTAGCAACCATACAAAATCAATATTTTGTATGGTTGAGAGTGGCGGAAGTGATGAAGGGGGATGACCTGGGTGCTGATTTGGACGTTAGTTCCATGAAACGGCTCATTATATGTGAAGGCCTTATGTGTGACCCGTGGCTTGATCTGACGTGATTCAGTTGAATGATCTTGTGCATCGATTTCTTTATGCTTGCTTGTTTTTTTATTTTGAGATCGTTTTGTTTTTCCGCTCTCTAATTATTTCTTTGATGAACAAACACTTAACCACATTGTATCTGCTCGATTTGATTTGTTGTTTAATCGTTTGCTTGATGGCTGTTCTTCACATTACTTTGAAATTTGTATTTATGAACACTTTAAATGACAATAATATAAACTGACCAAACGTCTGGTTGCGTTGTTTCATCCTTATTTCGTTTATCAGGTATTCTGAAATATCGTTTTTGCCACTATTTTTCATCATTTTCGAATACGTTTCAGTCTTTCCGTTTGAACCCCATTCAAAAGGCCTTCACATGCAATCGTTATTTTATTGTCAAAAATATTTTGTTTGCTTCGCTCTTTTCTCTGTATTATAATGATATCGAAATATAACTCGATACGGAGGTCCGTATGGCGAAATATCTTGATGAGGCTCCGATGGTGCTCAAGGAGTTCCTCGTTTACATGGAAAGCATTCTCGGCCGCTCGCCGCAGACGGTAAGCGAATACTATCTCGATCTGCGCACCTTTTTCCGCTACATCGTTGCGACACGCTCTTCCCTGCCCCTGGATGATCTTGACAGCGTCAGCATCGACGGGATCGATCTGGACCTTGCTTCGTCCGTGACGCAGAGCGAGATCTACGAATACCTGCTTTATATTTCCAGACAGCGTCCGCGTTTCCACAACAGCGCCGCCACGACATACGGCAATACGGCGAAGACCCGCGCGCGCAAAATGTCCTCGCTGCGGGCCTTTTATAAGTATTATTGCGATAAAACGCGGAAGATCGCCGTCAATCCCGTCGTCAACATCGACATTCCCAAGACGCGAAAATCGCTGCCGAAGTTCCTCTCGCTCAACGAATCCGTCAAGCTGCTGGAGAACGTGGACGGCGAATATGCTGTGCGTGACTACTGCATCCTGACGATCTTCCTCAACTGCGGCCTGCGCGTGTCGGAGCTGGCCGGGATCAGCGTTCAGGATATCAACCGCGACGACCGTCTGCTGCGCGTGCTGGGCAAGGGCAACAAGGAGCGCATGGTCTACCTGAACGACGCCTGCCTTGACGCCATCCGCGAGTATGACGAAAAGCGCAGGGATGACGTGCCGAGGCTCAAGCCCGCTCACAAGAACGCCTATTTCATCAGCCGCAACGGCACGCGCCTCAGCGTCGTGCGCATCAAGGAGCTCGTCAAGGAGCATCTGGACCGTGCCGGTCTCGGTCAGAAGCACGCCTCCGCACACAAGCTGCGTCACACGGCGGCGACGCTGATGTATCAGAACGGCGTCGACGTCCGCACGATCAAGGAGGTCCTGGGCCACGAGAATCTGGACACCACGGCCATCTATACCCACATCGTCAGCGACAACCTCCGCGAGGCGGCTGAGCGCAATCCTCTGGCCGCCGTCAAGCGCGATAAATCTAACGATCAGCAGTAGCGCCGCACGATCAAGCATGCCAGCGGCACAAGAAGCCGGCTTTGCAGCACGGCAGAGACCACCGTCGCGGCCCATGACAGCGGCAGACACAGCAGAAAGCTCCTGTCGCCGCGGATCAGCCCCAGGGCTGACGTCATTCCCCGGCGCCCGGAGGCTGCGCTGTACTCCAGGGCGCGGCATCCCATGAGTGTCAGAACAAATAGTTCCGAAAACCCGGGCAAAAGCAGCGCGGGCATGGCCGGCAGATACCCCCTCGCGCCGAAGGCCCGGATACAGCTCGTGACGGCAAAGGAGAGCACAAATCCCTTTGCGCCGAGGCAGACCGGCACGATCAGCGCGCCCAAACGCGAGAACGCGCCGAAAAACACAAGCGACGCGCAGACCAGACCGCTCGTCAGCATCAGCTGCAGAGACGGTCGGTACGTCCCCTGACAGAGCGACCGATAATAGACCGCGTATGCGCCGCCGCCCTCGGTTTTCAGGCACGATACCAGCAGGCTGCCGAGCAGCGCGCCGAAGAGAAAAGCGGCGATCAGAACAGCCATCATCCGGGGCCTGTCCCCGCGTAAAGCTCGCCGTTTCATGAGATCACCTCCGCATGATACTTATGCGCCGATCCTATCGGATAGAACAAAAGCAGGCTTGAAAGCCTGCTTTTTTGGTTCAGCGTCGGTTGCAGCGCCGCGGCGCGGTTTCGTCCATTCGCGGCGGAAAGAACTCCTCCACCGGGAACGAAAAGCTTCGGAAAAGGTCGCAGGGATCGTCTGCGTCACAGGCGCTCTCGTGCTCGGGCATACTGACGTTGTAGGCCGGCATGACCAGCTGGATATCGCGCTCCAGACGGATGATGCTGAACTGGCCCAGCGTCGCGTACAGCCGCCGGCCCTCGCCGCCGACGATCAGCTCGTCGTCAAAGAAGCCGAAGATGGTCTCCGGCAGATCGGTGGGAACAAGCTCGCCTTCCAGCGATGTGTCCGTGACATTCAGCCCCAGCAGCACGGGATCGACGACCTCTGCCACGGCAATAGGCAGGTTGCTTGTCTGGGCGTTCTGCAGGTCGCCGCTGCCCGGCGTCAGCTGAGAGCTGAAAATGCGCACGCTGCCCTCGCTGCCGAACAGCACGGTCTTTTTATCGAACGTCGCCAGCCCGCTTATCTCCCGCGTGCGGCCGGAACCGCCGCAGGCGTCGGCGGTGACCTTGTAGTAATAGTGAACGTCTACGGTATAGTACCCCTTCTTGAAAGGGACCGGCTCCACGTCCACGTAGGCCCACAGAAGCTGACAGCCCTTGGCCTTGACGTTGATGCTGCCGTCCAGCGCCATCTGCGAGCAGCGCGTCAGATAAACACGGATATCCTGCAGGCACTCCTTGTCGCGGCAGCTGTCGTACACCCTGCGGGTGTGGACGCTGACTGCCTCCCGGGGCGTCTGATTTCCCCGGAGCGGACCGGGTGTGACTCGATCAGGCATTGTAAAACCTCCCGTTGTTCGATTCAGGCTTACGCCTCAATACAGTGTATGCAGCGGGAGTCGGATTCGTCAGCAGCCGCCTTCCTCGATCTTGCGCCGGGAATCGTCGCGCACCATGTCGCGCAGGGATTTGATCCACGGGTCGAAGGCACACTCCGCCGTGCCGTAGGTCATCTGCAGGTCGTTCTCAAGAGGGAGCCAGGTCGAAAGATCCGCCTCATTGTGCTGGATCAGCGCCTCCAGCTTGTCAAGGGCCTTGTAGAGCTTCGCTTCCGGCGATTCGAGGGCCTCCATTTCGCGCCACAGCGGAAGCCAACCCTGCAGCTCTACTGGCAGCGACGCAAGCCACCGCTCGAGGACGTCGCTTTCGTGCCGGCTGTCCTCGTCCTGCTTGAGAAAGGCCGGGATATCGCCGGTGAAGGCTTCGCCCAGATCGTGGATCAGGCACATTTCAATGACGCGCTCCATGTCAAGCGCCGGGTACTGCGGCTTCAGCATCAGCGCCATGAGCGTCAGCCGCCAGCTGTGCTCCGCTACGCTTTCATGGCGTCCCTTTGACGTATAGGAATGGCGTGTGGTGTCTTTGAGCCGTTCGGCCACGGACAACAGATCGAGCAGTTCTCTCGGCTGCAAGCAGATCCCTCCCTCAGCATTTCTTTATCATGATATGCTGATTGTAGCACGGGAGAACGCTTTTTCACAAGTTTTTCTTGATCTTGTTCAGCATGCCCTTCTCCAGCCGGGACACCTGCGCCTGGGAGATGCCGATCTCCTTTGCCACCTCCATCTGCGTCTTGCCATCGTAAAAGCGCAGGGCGAGGATGCGCTTTTCACGGCCGCTGAGCTCGCTCACCGCCTTTTTCATCAGGATGCGGTCCAGCCAGCTGTCGTCGGTGTTCTGCGGGTCGCGCACCTGATCCATGACGCACAGGACCTCGCTGCCGTCCTGAAAGATCGGTTCGTAGAGCGAGATGGGGTCCGAGATGGCGTCGAGGGCAAACACGACATCCTCGCGCTTCATGCCCAGCTCCTGCGCGATCTCCTCCACCGTCGGCTCGCGCTGCTTTTCATTCAGCAGCTTTTCCTTGACGGTCAGCGCGCGGTAAGCGCTGTCACGCATGGAACGGCTGACGCGGATAGCGCTGTTGTCGCGCAGATAGCGGCGGATCTCACCGATGATCATCGGGACCGCGTAGGTGGAAAAGCGCACCCCCTGGCTCAGATCGAAGTTGTCGATGGCCTTGAGCAGCCCGATACAGCCCACCTGAAACAGGTCGTCCATGGGCTCCCCGCGCCCCGAAAAGCGCTGTACCACCGACAAAACGAGCCGGAGGTTCCCCTTGACCAGCGCGTCGCGGGCGCGCTTGCTCCCCGCCTGGCTCTCGGCCAGCAGCGCCATGATCTCCTCGTTTTTCAGCACCGTCAGCGTTGACGTGTTGACGCCGCAGATCTCTACCTTTCCCTGCAAATCATCAGTCCTTCCTGACATTTACTGTTAAAAGTATTGACCTGCGGCGCACGGTTTAATCATTACATTTTGCGCAGCATATCCTTTTTCAGCCGACCGATGATGCGCTTTTCCAGCCGGGAGATATACGACTGGGAGATGCCGAGAACGTCGGCGACCTCCTTCTGCGTCATCTCGTCGCACCCGCCAAGACCGAAGCGCATGGCGACGATCTGCCTGTCTCGCTCGGGCAGACTGCGGACAGCCTCGCGCAGGAGCCTGCGGTCCACGTCGTCCTCCACCTGTCGGGTGATGAAATCGGGCTCCGTGCCCAGCACATCTGACAACAGCAGCTCATTGCCGTCCCAGTCGGTGTTCAGCGGCTCGTCCAGCGAGACTTCCGTGCGCTGGTTGCTGCTTTTGCGCAGATACATGAGGATCTCGTTCTCGATGCAGCGTGAGGCGTATGTGGCGAGCTTCGTCTTTTTGTCCGCACGGAAGGTGTTGACGGACTTGATCAGCCCGATGGTGCCGATGGAGATCAGATCTTCGATGCCGATGCCCGTATTCTCGAACTTTCGGGCGATATAAACGACGAGGCGGAGATTGTGCTCGATCAGCACACGTTTGATCTCAGGCTCGACGCCTGTGTAGCGGCTGACATACCACGCCTCCTGTTCCGGCGTCAGCGGTGGCGGGAGGCTCTCTGACCCACCGATGTAGTCGATCCCTCCGGGGCGGGAAAACAGCGCCAGAAGCCGTTTCAGCAAAACTGTGATGCTCATACGATCCCTCCGATCAAGGCCCTGCAGCCGCAGACCGGCGCGACCTCCGTCAGACCGATCCCCAGAACAAAGCGGTCGGTGGCTTCGCCGTTCACTGTCAGAGCTTCCGGCCGCACCGTGATCATCAGTCCGCCGCCGCCCGCCGTCGTGAACGGGATAAGGCCGTAGCGCTCCTGTGCCAGCGCAGTCAATGATGCAAACGTGTCGGGTACGTTCAGACTGTCCAGCGCGGCAAGGAGTTTGCCTTCTTCGCCGGAAAGCACAGGCTGGAGGAGCGATACGTCAACGACGATGATCCCCTTGCCCGTCATCGGCTCCGTAAGGCGGTTCCCGGTATCCGTGAACGCTGAAAACCGGAGATCTGTTGCGTTTAAAGTGCATGTAATGTCGATCGGCTTGACAGGCTTTTCAAAGCTGCCGG
>SVKN01000033.1 GCA_015068445.1 Oscillospiraceae bacterium
CCATATAGCCGGCCAGAGCGATTTTCCGGAATCGCAGCGGGCGCGTACCACGTGCCTGCGCGTACGTCGGGATAAGGCGAGATATACGCGCCCGCCTGCCCCGTCGTCTTGAGGGCCGAGCAGGCCACGGCCATTTTGACGAACTGGGCGCGGGTGACGGGAGCCGTCAGGTTGAGCTCGCCGCGCTCGTCGCCGTTCATCACGCCGAGGATGCCCAGCACGGGCAGGACCTCTCCCTCCAGATCGGGGGCGGCGGACGATGAGAGCGCCAGCAGCGACGTCATAAGCGCCAGGATGATCCCGGCGGACAATAGCTTTTTCATAGGAACAGACCTCCCTTTATTCGTAACGCAGCGCGTCGATGGGATTGAGCTTGGCGGCCTTGTTGGCGGGCAGATAGCCGAACACCACGCCCACGGCCACGGACACGCCGAAGCTGACGGCGATGGCCGAGGTGGACGGGATGGCCGTGATGCCGACGATGCTTCCGGCCACATTGGCCAGCAGCACGCCGACGATGATGCCGATGACGCCGCCCACGGCGCTGGTGGTGCCGGCCTCGATGATGAACTGGCTGCGGATGTCGCGGCGCTTGGCGCCCAGGGACTTGCGCATGCCGATCTCCTTCGTCCGCTCGGTGACGGAGACGAGCATGATGTTCATGATGCCGATGCCGCCGACGAGAAGCGAGATGGCGGCGATGGCCACCAGGACGCTCATCAGCGTCGACTGGATCGTGGACATCATGTTCATCATCTCGGACATGCTGATGACGAGGTAGGCGTCGCTGTCGCCGTAGACCGACTGGAGCTTCTGCTCGATGAGCCACTTGGCGGTGTCGGTGGCGTCGCTGTCGACGGCGGTGAAATAATACTGGGCGGTGTGGGCGTTTTTGTTCAGGCGCTGAGCGTTCGTATAGGGGATGAACACCGCGTCGTCGTCAGAGCCCTTGCCGTAGCCGGCCTTTTCCTCCAGCGTGCCCACCACCGTGTAGTTGTCGCCGCCGATGCGGACGGTCTGCCCCACGCCGTCGCCGTCAAAGTATTCGTCGTTGAGGTACGAGCCGATGACGCAGACCTTGCTCATCTTCATCACATCGGCGTACTGCAGGAACCGCCCTGCGGTGAGCTTGAGGCTGCGGATGGCGGCGTACTGCTCCGACACGCCGGAGACCGACGTGGCCGTGAGGACCTCGGCGCCGATCTTGTTTCTGGTGCGGCCCGAGACGAAGGGGCTGACACCCGCCAGCAGGTCAGGGTTCTTTTCGACCAGGGCGAACATGTCCTCGTCCCGCACCTGGCGGGAGGAGCTGCGGCCGATGATCGTGGCCACCAGCATGTTGGTGCCCATGGACTCGAACTGCTCGTTGACCATGTTCTGCATGCCGTCGCCCAGGGAGATGATGATGATGACGGCGGCGACGCCGATGATGATGCCCAGCATGGTCAGCAGCGCCCGGGCCTTGCTGGCCGTCAGGGATTTGATGGCGAGGCGGAAGGATTGCCCGAAGTTCATGCGTCCTCCTCCTCTCGCGGGATCTCCACGGCCCGACGCTCGTCGGCGGGTCCGTCATATACGATCTTGCCGTCGGCCAGGCGGACGATGCGCTTGGCCTTGACAGCGATGGAATTGTCGTGGGTGATCAGGACGATGGTCCTGCCGTCGCGGTTGAGCTCCTGCAGGAAGGCGATGACCTCCCGCCCGGTGCGGGAGTCCAGCGCGCCCGTGGGCTCGTCGGCCAGGATGACGGCGGGGTCGCCCGCCAGGGCGCGGGCGATGGACACGCGCTGCTGCTGGCCGCCGGAGAGCTGGTTGGGTCGGTTCTTCGCCTTGTCCAGCAGCCCCACGCGCTCCAGCGCGCGCAGCGCCTTCTGCCGCCTCTCGGCGGCGCTGATCCCGGCGTACAGCAGGGGCAGCTCCACGTTCTCCACCACGTTGAGCTTGGGGATCAGGTTATACTGCTGGAAGACGAAGCCCAGGAACTTGTTGCGGATGACGGCCTGGGTGTCGTCGTCCATGGTGGAGACGTCGATGCCGTTCAGTTTATAGGTGCCCGAGGTGGGCACGTCCAGGCAGCCGATGATGTTCATGCAGGTGGACTTGCCGGAGCCCGACTGGCCGACGATGGCGACGAACTCCCCCTCGTCGATGGTCAGGTCGATGCCGTCCAGCGCGCGCACCACCGTGTCGCCCATGTGGTAGAGCTTGTAGAGGTCCTTCAGCTCGATCATGGCCTATTCCCTTCCGGCGGGGCCGATGCTGATCATCTGCTCGATCAGCGACGTGGTGGCCGTGCTGACGCCCACCTGCTCGCCCTCGGCGACGCCGCTGAGGATCTCGATGTACTCGTCGCTGCTGCGGCCCGTCTCCACCTCCTGCAGGCGGTAGCCCGCGGGGACGCCCTTGTCGGGATCGCCCTTGCCGGTCTCGTCGGCGATCAGCACCGTGCTGCCGCGGCTGACGGCGCTGATGGGCACGGTGAGGACGTCCCGGGCCTCCTCGATGAGGACCTCGGCCGTGACGTTCATGCCGGGCAGCAGCTCCTGATAATCGCGCACGAGGACCTTGACGGGATAGGTAGTGACGCCCGCGGCCACGGCGCCGTTGACGCCCACGCGGTCCACGACGCCCGTGAAGGCGCGTCCGGGCAGCGCGTCGGCCTCGATGCTGACCTCCTGCCCCACGCGGATGCTGCCGATGTCCAGCTCGTCGATGTCAAGCGTCAGCTTGAGGTATGTCATATCGTAGATGACGGCCATGACGCCCGTGCGCCCGGCGTCCAGCTTGTCGCCTACCTTGACGTTCTTTTCGACGATGGTGCCCGCGATGGGCGATCTGATCTCGTAATTGTCCAACAGGTCCCGGGCGTTGTCCAGCGCCAGCTGAGACGAACGAACGCCCAGCTGGGCGCTCTCCACCTGGCGGCGCACGGCGTCGCCGGAGAGGGTGCAGAGGACCTGATCCTTCTGCACGCGGTCGCCCTCATGGACGCTGAGGCGCTCCACGGTGCCGGAGGCGGTAGAAAAGACCGTAGTGGCGGCGTTGGGCTCGAACAGGCCGCTCTGGGCGCAGTAGTCGCCGCCGATCTCGGCGGCCGCGGAGGCGCCGGCCGAGATGCCGCCGGGATTGCGGACGCTGAGCTCCACCTGACGCAGCTGCGTGCCGCCCACGCCCACAGTGGTGACGGCGGAGACGCTGACCACCGAGCCCGCAAGGCGCTCGCCGGTCTCGGTCATGATGACCGCCGCCGTCTGGCCGGCGCTGATGCGCTCGGCGTCGGAGGCGTGGAAGTTGACCTTGAGCGTCATGGTATCCGTGTCGCTGATATCGGCGATGGGCGCGCCCATGTTGATCTCGTCGCCCTGCTCCACGTACAGGCGCGTGACGCTGCCCGCCACGTGGGACTTGGGGCTGAGGTTGTCCACGCCGTCCAGCGCCGCCTGGTAGCTCAGCCCGGCGCTCTGGAGCGACAGCTCCGCCTGCTCGATGTTCTTTTCCACGTCGGAGCTGTCGATGCGGTAGAGCAGCTCGTCCTTCTGAACGAGGTCGCCCTCCTCGAAATCGGCCTGCAGCACGTCGCCGCTGACGAGGCCGATGATGTTGTAGGAATCGGCGGGCGTCAGCGCGCCGCTGCCGCTGATGGTGACGGTCAGGTCGCGGCGCTCCGCCGCGTAATTCATATAGCCCGTGTCCACAGGGCCCTTGCCGCCCAGCATGGGTCTGAGGATGAACCAGCCCGCCGCGGCCAGCACGGCCGCGCCGATCAGCAGCTTCCTGCGGCGGCTCTTCTTCTTCGAGGCGGCCATCATCTGCTCCAGCTGCTCCTGGGCGGCCCGGTCCTTATCGACGGTCTCGGGCGTTTTGATCTCTGCCATAGGCTCGCTTCCCTTCGGATCGTGAAGTTTTAACGCTTCATTTTCGCATGAATCCCTTGCGCTGTCAACTGCCCTGTGGGATTGTTAATCGTTTATTTGCAAAGACGGAAACCGCTTCCGGCCCCGGGCGCGCTTGACAGGTTTTTCGGCAGTGTCTTATAATCAGTACATAAAAGCATGAAAGCGCTGAAGGAACTGGAGGGATCTGACGTGAAGAGACGGACGCTGCGGCTGTCGGCGGCGATCCTGCTGGCGCTGGTCTGTCTGGCGGGCACGCTGCCCGCACGCGCCGCAGACGGGGGTGAGCTCGCCGGCGGCGCCATCCGCTGGCAGCTGGCGGACGGGACGTTGACCGTGTCCGGCCGGGGCGCGATCCCCGACTTTGAAGACAAGAGCCAAAAGACCATGGACCGCGTCCCCACGCCCTGGTATTCCCTGCGCGGCGGGATCGGGCGCATCGTGCTGGAGGAGGGGATCACGGCCGTTGGCGACCACGCCTTTGCCGATCTGACGCAGGTGCGGGACGTATCGCTGCCGCAGAGCCTGCGCTCCATCGGCACGGACGCCTTCCGCGGCTGCGCCGTCACGGAGGTGACGCTGCCGGAGGGCCTGACACAGCTGGGCGGCTTCCGCGGCTGCGGGAAACTGACGTCGATCAACGTCCCTGAAACGGTAGAAAGCGTCGGCGTCCGCGCCTTTGAAGACTGCGGGAGCCTGCGCGCGCTGTCCCTGCCGGACGGCGTGAGGTCCGTCGGCTTTTACGCCTTCGGCGGGACCTGCGGGATCGAGACGCTTTACCTGCCGGGCAGCGTCGTCGCCTGCTCCGGCGGCGAGGCGTTCTTCGGCAATCCGTCTGTCCGCGCCATCCGTTTCCCGCGGGAACGATCCGGGTCGATCACAACGCGGGCAACCTGTGCAGTCAGTGCACGGCGCTGACGGATATCTGGCTCCCGGAGACGCTGTGCGGCCTCCGCGGCGCCGATTTTTCGGGCTGTACGGCGCTGCGGGATGTCCGGTTCGGCGGCACGGAGGAGCAGTGGGCGGACGCCGGAGGCACCGCTTTTACAGACGAGCTTGCGGATCTGGGCCTGACCCCGACGGTCCACTATGGCGCCGCGGATATGGAGCGTCCCGCGGAGGGCGGCGGAAAGACGCCCGTGACGTACACGGTCCCCACGCCGCGGATCGACACGGCGGAATACGTCGACGGCGACAGCGGCTATGAGGCGGGCCGGGCGGCCATGCCGCTGCTGTACGTCAGCGCGCCGGGCTACGTCCACACGCTGGCGGTCTTCGGCGTGCGGTACGACGGGAATATGCCGCAGTTCGCCGTTTACGACTGCAACTTCGGCGCGTCTGGGGAGGCCAGACTGGCGCTCTTCAGCCTGTTCGAGAAAAACGGCAGTCTCCGCTGGTCCTACAAGGGCAGGGAGGGCGAAGCCGACGGCGGCGACACATGGCTGTCCTGGGTCAGCGTGACGCCGGACTATCTGCAAAACGCTGCCTGCGGCGCGGAAGCGTCCGACGTGATGATGAAGTCGCCGGGCGCCGTCATTCCCCTGCCCGAGGGCGCCGCCGCATGGCGGAGCAGCGACCCGGCCGTCGCGGAGATCGATCCGGACGGGCAGGCGATCGCCCTCGCCTGCGGGACGGCGACGTTGACGGCGCTGGACGAAAACGGCGCGACTCTGTTCAGCCGCCGCGTCAGCGTCAACGACGGCGATGATCTGGCCGTGCTGACGTCGGAGGAGAGCGTGATCTCCGGCGACGTCCTCAGCTCCGGGGCGCTGGAGCTGGAAAACCGTACGGCGGGCGACCTGCCGGTCGTGATCCTCTCGGCCTGCTACGGCCACGACGGCCGCCTGCTCAGCGTTTCACAGAGCCGGAAGACGCTCCGCTGGGGCAGGGCTTACGCCTTCCCCACCCTCGAAGCGCTGCCGGACGCCGCGGCGGTCAAATACATGATCCTCTCCGGCGACGGAACGATGGTCCCGCTGATCGGATCGGTGGACAAGCCGGGCCCCCGGCAATATCATCACAGACGACAAAAGGCCGCCCCATCCGGGGCGGCCTTTTCAGCGCGATATCGTTTTCGTTTACAGCATTTCGATGAACGCGCCGACGCGGGTGTTGACCTGGCCGGCGTCGGTGCTGCTGTAGTCGGTCTCCATGTACATATAGGGGATGTGCTTCTCCTGCTGGACGAAGTTCTTGATCTTGTAGCTCTCGACGTTGAAGGTATGGCAGGCCTGCAGGACGACCTCAATGACGCCGTCGATCTTGTACTCGTCGATCAGGCGGCCCATCAGCTCCGTGCGGCCGGGGTTGGGCGACATGCAGGAGCAGGGGATGTTGACGTAGCGCTTGGCCAGGGCATGGTAGACGTCGGGATCGTTCTCGTCCACCAGCTCGTCGACGCTTCTGGCGCCGCCGCAGTTCTCATAGCAGACCACGACGCCGCCGTTCTGCTCGATGGCGTTGACGACCTTCTCTGTGGAGCAGCCGATGGGGCTGCCGGTGATCAGGATGCGCTTGCGGCCCTCGAACTTCTTGGGGTCATACTCGCGCAGGACCTTCTCGGTCAATGCCTTGATGTCCTCGGTGGCCGCGGGGATGTCGAAGCGGAACTGGACGCCGTCCAGGACCTTGTGGATGTCCATGCCGCCCATGGGAGGGGGGTCCATCTTCTGCAGCTCGTAGAACGCCTTGATGGCGCGGCGCTGCTCGTTGTTCGTCTTGATGGCCTCGCGGACCTGATCGTCGGTGATCGTCACGCCGAACTGCTCCTCCAGCTTCTCCTTGAAGCGGATGGCCTCCCTGCGGTACAGCTCCACGCCGTCCTCGTTCTGGGTTTGGGGCAGCTGCATGACATGGACGTTCTTGAACTCGCCCAGCATCTCGTACATCTTCTTCTTGCCGTCGCAGGTGGTCTCGCCCACGATCAGGTCGGAGAAGTAGAAGAACGGACACTTGTCGGTCTTGGCGAAGCCGTAGCTGGCCTTGATCAGCGGGCACAGGTTGCGGGGCAGGTCCTTCTCGGCGTCGGGGATCGTCTCGCCGGTCTTGGAGCACAGGCCCACCATGCACGCGCCCATGGCCATGGGAAGCTCCTTGGGCAGGTAGGTGCAGAAGCCGCCCACCATGGGGATGCCCTTCTGCTTGAACTCATACGCCGTGATAAAGGACTTTTTGCGCTGCTCGGAAAACTCATCGAAGATCGCCGGCAGCTCTTTTACCAGTTCCATCGCAATATCTCCTTTTTAAAAAAGCAAATCTTTCATCGTCTATTCTATTGGATATGCCGATAGAAATCAAATCGCTTTTTTCGATAATATGCCGCATCCTTTATCGGATTTATAAATGAAAAATGCGCCGGAAAGCGTTTGCTCTCCGGCGCGCAGCTCCCGCCGCGCGGCAGCGCGGC
Source organism: Oscillospiraceae bacterium (assembly GCA_015068445.1). Taxonomy (GTDB): domain Bacteria; phylum Bacillota; class Clostridia; order Oscillospirales; family Butyricicoccaceae; genus RGIG1902. The sequence goes on from SVKN01000033.1 coordinate 7,300, forward strand.
GCAACGGATCAGTTTTTTCGGCGGACATGCGCCGACGAAAAAACACTTTCCGGTCTGCAAACGTGCGAGCGTCAGCGAGTGCGCTGCAGCAGACCGGCCCGAGCCGGATCATGCTCTTGATCCGGCGGGCTCTTTCCTGCCGCAAATCCTGATTTGCGGCAAAAAAATGCGCCGGAAAGCGTTTGCTCTCCGGCGCTGCGCGGGTCATAAGAGTTTTTCCAGCAGGGTCAGGATCTCCTCCAGCTTTTCCTCGCGCTCCTCGGGGCTTTCCGCGTCGCGGACGCAGCCGGCCATGTGGGCCGAGATGACCTCGCGGTTGGCGCGCTTGAGGACGTTCTGAGCGGCCATGATCTGGCTGGAGATCTCCAGGCAATAGCGGTCCTCCTCGATCATCTTGAGGACGCCCTCGATCTGCCCGGCGGCTGTTTTCAGCAGGCGGGTGACCTTTGCTTTGTCGGCTCTCACGCGACGGACACCACCTCATAGCCGGCGTCTACGACGGCTGCGGTGAGCATCTCGTCCGTGACGGTGTCGGGGCAGTTGACGGTGGCCGTGCCGGCCTCCAGATCAACGGTGGCTTCCACGCCCTCCAGGGCGTTCAGGGCCTTGGTGACGCGCATCTGGCAGTGGGGGCACATCATGCCCTCGATCTTCATGGTCTTTGTCATTTTCTCTTCTCCTTCGTCGCTTGATTCTTCTATTTCGGGGGTGAGCTTAACGGGTTCATCGGCGGGAGCTGCCTGCGACGGCTCGGGCCTGAAGAAATTGAGGCGCAGGGCGTTGGACACCACGCACACAGACGACATGCTCATGGCGGCGGCGCCGATCATCGGCGACAGGCGGATGCCGAAGGTCTTGTACAGCAGACCGGCGGCCAGCGGGATGCCGATGGAGTTGTAGAAGAACGCCCAGAACAGGTTCTGCTTGATGTTGGTGATGGTGGAGCGGCTGAGGCGGTAGCCGGTGACGGCGTCCAGCAGGTCGCTCTTCATCAGCACCACATCGGCGCTCTCAATGGCGACGTCGGTGCCGGCGCCGATGGCCACGCCCACGTCGGCGCGGACGAGGGCCGGGGCGTCGTTGATGCCGTCGCCGATCATGGCGACCTTCTTCCCCTGCTCCTGCAGGGCGCGGATCTCGCTCTCCTTGTCGCCGGGCAGGACCTCCGCGATGGCGCGGACGCCCAGCTGGCGGCCGATGGCCTCGGCCGTGACCTTATTATCGCCCGTCAGCATGACCACGTCAAGACCCAGCTCCTTCATGCGGTCGATGGCCTTCTTCGACGTGGGCTTGACGACGTCGGCGGCGGCGATGAGGCCGATGGCTCTGCCCTCCTCGGCGAAGAACAGGGGCGTCTTGCCGTCGTGGGCCAGCTCCGCGGCCGCCTGCTCGAAGGCGGACAGGTCGGCGCCGACCTCCTGCATCAGGCGGCGGTTGCCGCCGTAGTATTTTTTGCCGTCCACGACGCCCGCGATGCCGCGGCCCTCGAGGGTCTCAAATGAGGAGCAGACGGGCGTTTTGACGCCCTCCTCCGCGGCCTTCTGCAGGATGGCCTCGGCCAGCGGATGCTGACTGGAGCGCTCCAGCGAGGCGGCCACGCGCAGCAGCTCCCGCTCGCCGATGGCGGACCTCATATCCGTGACGACGGGGGCGCCCTGGGTGACGGTGCCGGTCTTGTCCAGCACGATGGTATCGATAGAATGGAAGGTCTCCAGCGCCGCGGCGTTCTTGATCAGGATGCCGTTCCTGGCGCCGACGCCCGTGCCCACCATGATGGCGACCGGGGTCGCAAGGCCCAGGGCGCAGGGGCAGGAGATGACCAGCACGGCGATGGCGCAGCTGAGGGCGAACTCCACGCCCTGCCCGGCCAGCAGCCAGCCGACGCCGGTGACGGCGGCGATGGTCATGACGACGGGGACGAAGACGCCCGCGACCTTGTCGGCCAGCTTGGCGATGGGTGCCTTGGAGGCCGACGCCTCCTCCACCAGCTTGACGATCTGGGCCAGGGTCGTGTCGCTGCCCACGCGGGTGGCGCGGAACTTGAAGAAGCCATTTTTATTGATGGTGGCGGCGATGGCCGTGTCGCCCGGGACCTTTTCCACGGGGATCGACTCGCCGGTGATGGCGGATTCATCCACCTGCGAATGGCCCTCCAGCACGACGCCGTCCACGGGGATGGACTGGCCGGGGCGCACCAGGACGATATCGCCCTGCACCACCTCGGACACGGGGATGTTGACCTCCGTGCCGCCGCGCTCCACGTCGGCGGTCTTCGGGGCCAGGTCAAGGAGCTTGGAGATGGCGTTCTTGGCCTTGCCCTTACTCTTTTCCTCCATATACTTTCCTACGCCCACCAGCGTGACGATCATGGCGGCGCTTTCAAAGTACAGGTCCATATGGTAGCGGTGCACCAGCTCCATGTCGCCCACGCCCATGCCCCAGCACATGCGGTAGATGGCGAAGACGCCGTAGACCAGCGAGGCCGAAGAGCCGACGGCGATGAGGCTGTCCATGTTGGGCGCGCCGGAGAACAGGCGCTTGAAGCCGTTCGTGTAATAGTGGCTGTTGATGATGATGATCGGCAGGGCGATCAAAAACTGGGTGAAGGCGAAGGCGATGGCGTTCTCCTTGCCCACCAGAAACTTCGGCTGGGGCAGGCCGATCATGCTGCCCATGGAGACGTACATCAGAACGAGCAGCAGGCCGATGGACCAGAAGAGCTTGTTGCGCTTGACGCGCAGTTCGTCGGCCTCGGCCTTTTCCTGAGCGGCGCGTTCAGCCTCTGCCGACTGCTTTTTGCCCTCGCCGCCCTTGACGGACGCGCCGTAGCCGGATCTCTCCACGGCGGCGATGATGTCCTGCTGAGACAGCGCCGCTTCGTCGTATTCCACGGTCATGCTGTTTGTCATCAGGCTGACCACGGCCTCCCTGACGCCCTCCAGCTTATTGACTGCCTTCTCGACATGGGCCGAGCAGGCGGCGCAGCTCATGCCCGTGACGTTGAATTGCTGTTTCATGTTGGATCTCCTCCAGACTACACCCCTGGGGGGTGTGTATTTATCATAGTACATGAAAAATGATTTGTCAAGTGCAGTTTGCAGCGGCAAACGGAATGTGATACAATAAAGCGCGAAAGAACGAACGGAGGGGCTTATGACGGAGCCGGACGCAGAATGATTTGCATTGCGCGCACTGTTGTGCTATGATGTAGAAAACGGGGCCCGGGGGCCCAAACGGAGGAATATGAGATGAAAGTTTACGACCGCATCAAGAAGGAAGACGTCGATCTGACCACCGAGGAGCTGATCGACCTGATCGTCCACCACAACCGTCAGGTGGACCTGACCTTTGATTCCGTCCATCAGGACAGCGACGGCTACCTGAAATGGGACGCCGAAAACTGGGTGGCGCTTGACGCCAAGCGCTTCATCCGCAGCTATTTCCTGGAGGGCCGCGCCCTCAGCGACTCCACCCGCCACAATATCTACGACCTCAAGGGTTACTTCAATCCCGAAGAGGCGGTCAAGGTGGAATTGGGCTAAAAAGAACACGAAATCGGCGTCGCAGGACGCCGATTTTTCATTTGCCGGGAGGTGAGGCTTTTGGTCTACGCGATCTCCGATCTGCACGGGTATCCGTTGGCGCAGCTGCAGGCGCTGCTGCGCCTGGCGCGGTTCGGGCAGGACGATTTTCTGTACGTCCTCGGCGACGTCATCGACCGCAGCGGCGACGGCGGCGTGGGCGTACTGCGGTGGCTGTCGGTGCAGCCCAACGCCCAGCTGCTGCTGGGCAATCACGAGGCGATGCTGTTGGCCTGCAGCTTCCTCTTCGAGGAGGTGACGGCGGACAGCCTCGCCGCCCTGACGGCGGAGCACATGGCGGTCCTCGACACATGGCGGGAAAACGGCGGCGACGTCACGATCCGGGCGCTGCAGCGGCTGGACCGGGAGACCATCGCCGACCTGCTGGACTACCTGCGCGACGCGCCCCTGTACGACCTCGTCACGGCGGGCGGCAGGGATTTTCTGCTGGTCCACGCGGGACTGGAGCACTTCCGGCCCGACCGGCGTCTCAGCGACTACTCGTCCGACGAGCTGCTGTGGGCGTGGCCGGCGCTGACGGACCGCTATTTTGACGATATCCGCACGGTGTTCGGCCACACGCCCACGGGGTCCTTCGATCCTGCCTTCGAGGGCCGCGTGCTGCACACCGACACCTGGACGTGCATCGACTGCGGCGCGGGCCACGGCAACGAGCCCGTGCTGCTGCGCCTTGACGACATGGCCGAGTTCCGGCTGGAGAAAGGAGAAGCAGATGGCAAGTAAACTCAAGGGCGTGCTGATGAACACGAGCAGCTCCGGCATGATGATGAACAGCAATGCGAGCCGCAATCTGTCCCTGGTCTGGGGCGGCGGCGAGCCGGTGCTGGAGGACCGGGAGAAGCTGGCCTTCCACACGGAGATGACCGTCCGCACCTACCGTGTCGATCCCGACGTGATCCCGGCACTGGAGGAATACGTCGCGGCGCATGACGCAGAACGCTGGGACGAGTGGGACGTCAATTATGACCTGGTGCCGCAGGTCCTCGACTACTCGTCCAGTGCGAGTCTGACGCTGCTGTTCGACGGTCGGCCGACGGTGTCCGTCAACGAGCTGGCGCTGCAGCAGCACGGCGATACGGATTCGTGGAGCGCGCTGCGGAGCCTCGTTCTGCGCTCAATCCGGCCGGATAACCTGCTGACCGAGGAGGTGCGGCAGGTCCCCGGCGTACCCAGCATGATGGACCTCTCGCCCAATATGCTTATGGGGCTCGCGGGAATCAAGCCCGCGCCGGCGCCGACGTCCGACGTCCCTCACGTCCCCGACGGCGCGGAGTGGGCCTGCCCCAACTGCGGCGTCACGGGCAACACGGGGAAGTTCTGTCCCAACTGCGGCCATCCGAGACCGTAAATAAGAAAAACAGCCGCGACCGATCCGGTCACGGCTGTTTTCATAAGCGTTTCAGTAAAAGAACATCAGATACATCCCGATGGCGTTGATCGCCAGATTCGCGCCGCCGTGGACGAGCCAGCTGGCCCGCAGCGTCCCGCCGCGGTCGCAGACGAGCTGCAGGAACAGCCCCGCGGCGGCCAGTCCGACGATGCACAGCAGCAGCATCGGCAGGCTGAACCATCCGTCGACGATGCCCAGATGGTAGACGGCGAAAACGAGGGCGCTGAACACATTCCCGACGCGCCCGAGGCCGTCCCGGGCCATGGCGTGGGGGATCAGGCCCCGGAACAGCGCTTCCTCCAGAAACGAATTGACGAGGATGATATAGGTGAAGACGAACAGGCAGTTGCCCCGGGTCAGCTGCTCCTTGGCGGCCAGCGAGGCGCGGATCGCGCCCAGGTCGAGGGACGCGTGCAGCAGCAGGAACCCGCCCCAGATCACGGTCATGGCGGCCGCGACGGCCAGCACCAGCGCCCGCTTCAGCCTGACCGGGCGGAGGAAGACCGCCTCCCGCGGCGTTTCGCGGAACAGCCTGACGTAGCTGAGCACGATGAGCCCGACGGCCAGCGCCTTGACGGCCGCCTTGACCCAGTACCCCGGCCCCAGGCGCTCCGTCAGCGTCATCACCGCCGGGAACAAGAGCCCCGCGCCCGCGGCGAAGACGGTGCGCGCGTATCGCTTCATACGCTCTCCCTCCTTCCGCCGCCATCATAGCATTGTCCGTCACGGCGGTCAAGGAAATGAAGGAAATCTTAAGATGTCAAATACATGAAAGCAGCCCTCGGATGAGGGCCGCTTCGTTTAACCGATGATGTGGATGTCGCCGACGACGGGGATGGGCTTGTCGCTGAGCTGGAGGGCGCGGACGATACCGATGACGAGCAGGACCATCCCGCCCAGGCTGACGACGGAGCCGACGAGACCCAGCAGCCCGCCGAAGCGGTTCAGGATGCCGCCGACGGTGGACACCAGATTGATGACCAGCGCCTGATTGAGGTGGTGGTTCACCATGTTGTCCCTCTTGTCGTGGAGGAAAAATGAGGCCAGCCACCCGATCCACGTGATGTAGCTGACGACGGACCAGAGCTTCGTGTTCTTGTTATCCATTTTGAGCGCTCCTTTTCTTTTGTTCTGGTCTTATGATACTCCTATTATCCGCCCTTGTCCATTTAAAAACCATTTAAAAACGGTTAAAAAGGCGCGGCGGCCCGATGAAGAAAGGCCGCCGCGCTATGGGATGTGGGAACGGTATAGGCTAAAGCTTCTCGAAGATGTGCGCCTTTTTGAGCGCCGGGCGCAGGTAGATGGCCAGCGCCGTGGACACCACCACGGCGATCAGCGCGTTGACCAGCGACACCAAGCCCTTCTGGATGGCCACCGTGACGACGGTGGCCCACACGCCGGAGTTGATGAAATACTGCACGACGATCGTCTTGCTGACGTACAGGAACACGTACGTTACCGCGCCGCACACGCCGCCCAGCAGCGTGAAGGTGTTCTCCAGCCTGAGGCCCCGGCCCCGGCCCGCGTTGCACACCAGCCCTGCCACGAAAGCCATGAGGAACTTGTTGATGAACGTGATCCACGCCTCCGGCGCATACACGGGGTCGATCAGGTCGTAGAGCGCCGAGCCGATGCCCGCGGACAGCCCGCCCGTCAGCGGGCCGAACAGCGCACCGCCCAGCAGACACACCACGTTGCCCAGATGGATCATCGTCTTGCCCAGCGCCGTGGGGATGTCGATGTGCAGATACGTCGCCGCGAATGTCAGTGCCGACAGCACGCCGATCAGCGCCACGCGGCGGATATTGAACCGCTTGCTCTCCATGATAAGACCTTCTTTCCTGCGGGTTGACAAACCCGCTTCTTTTGTCTATCATCATTGTAGAGCAAATCTGACCCGATTACCATGCTCAGTTTATGACTTTTTTATGAGATCAGTTTGGAGGAAGATCATGAATACCCTCACCGTCACCCTCGACCCGAACAGCCGCACGCCGCTGTATCTGCAGCTGCACGACCATCTGGCCCGGGAGATCGCCTCGGGCGCCATCCGCGAGGGGGAGCGCCTGCCGGGCAAGCGCACGGCGGCGAAGCTGCTGGGCGTCAGCCTGAGCACCGTGGACGGCGCGTACCAGCTCCTCGCCTCCGAGGGGTACGTGACAGCGCGGCCCCGGTCGGGCTTCGTCGCCTGCCGGATCGAGCAGCTGCCTCAGGCGTCTCCCCCGCCCCCGGCGCAGCCGGAAGCGCGCGGCGCGCCGGACCCCGTCTGCTCGTTCCTGACGGGCGGGATCGACGGGTCGCTGTTCCCCTTCCGCACCTGGGCGCGGCTGTTCAAGGAGACGCTTTACACCAGGCCCGACCTGCTGAACCACGGCGAGCCCCGGGGCGACCTCGATCTGCGGCAGGCCATCGCCACGTACCTCTACCGCTCCCGCGGCGTGCTGTGCCGGCCCGATCAGATCCTGGTGGGCGCGGGCATGGAATATCTGCTGGGGCTGCTGTGCAGGCTGCTCGCCGGGCGGTGCGTGGCCGTGGAGGAGCCGGGCTACCCCAAGACGCGCCAGATCCTGTCCGCCGGCGGGCTGCGCACGGTGTGCGTCCCGCTGGACGAGCAGGGCGTCTCTCCCGCCGCGCTGAACGCATCGCAGGCCGACGCCGCCTATCTGACGCCCAGTCACCAGTTCCCCACGGGCCTCGTCACTCCGGCCGGGCGGCGCTCCGCGCTGCTGAAATGGGCCTCCGAGGGCGACCGCTTCCTGATCGAGGACGATTACGATTCCGAGTTCCGCTACGACGGGCGGCCCATGCCCTGCATGCAGGCGCTGGCCCCGGAGCGGGTGATCTATGTGGGCACCTTCTCCCGCACCGTGGCGCCCGCCATCCGCGTGGCGTATCTGGTGCTGCCCCCGGCGCTTCTGGCGCGGTACGAGCGCGATTTCGGCTTTTACTCCAGTACAGTCTCCCGGTTCGAGCAGCATACGCTGTTCCGCTATCTGGACGAGGGACACTTCGACCGCTCCCTGTCCCGGGCGCGCAACCTCTGCCGCGCCCGCCGGGACCTGCTTGTCGCCGCCCTGCGGGAGACCTTCGGCCCCGGGTGCAGGCTGGAGAACGTCCACACCGGCCTTGGCTTCCTCTTCCTGCCCGAAACGAGCCTGTCCGAGCGCGAGATCACCGCGCGCGCCGCTGCCCGCGGCCTCGCCGTCCGGGGCCTCGACAGCTACCGCGCCGTTCCCCGCCCCGACCTGTCCCCGGCCCTCGTCCTCGGCTTCTCCTCCCTGGACAAAAACAGCATCCCGACGGCCGTCGGGATGCTGAAAGATGTTTTGAAGCCTTAATCGGTCTGCCCGCGGAGCGTTTCGATCCGTTCCGCAAGCAGGACTGCCAGCGCCGTTTTCATGTGATCCGGGAGGTATGACTGCCGACACATCGCCAGATACGTTTTCTGCAGCGACACGACACGCCCGATCATCTTGACGGCCGCTTCCCGCGGGACGCCCACCGTCTCAGCGAAGCGGAGAAAATCCCCGCGGCGCAGGTTCCGCTTCTTTCCGTTGAGGGATAACGCCGTCTGCTCCCGGTCCTCCGGGACGATCACGTTGACAGGCAGCATATCGTAAGCCCGGGACAAAACGTATTCCCCGCTCTCTGCCGCCGTTTCGATCAGAGAGAAGTTTTTCAGATGCATATCCGAATTGCCGACGGCAAAGGAAAAGACGAGGCGCAGAAACAGCTCGGACAAATCCAGTCCCGGTCTCACGGAATACTGTGAGACGATCCTCGCGCAGCGCTCATAGGAGCTCTGGTACTTGTTCTCTGTCAGCCGATTCTCCAGCTGGCAGAAGTCCTCCATGGCCAGCAGCTTCACCTTGCCGCGCCCCTTTGCAGGCAGCACCCGGTCGATGCGCTTCGTAATGTACGCCGCGGGACCCCCGCTCATGCGGATCAGCGCGTAGGGAACGACCGCGATCCCGGTTTTTTCGGCCATCTGCATCACCAGATACTCCGCCTCCGGCAGCGCTTCATGCTGCTCCGCCTGGGGCTTCAGGATATAACCGGCGGGGTAATCGACCAGCGTCAGACGAGGCGACCCCGCGTCACGGGAAAGATGCAGCGACATTTTCTTCTGCACGCCGGGCACCGTAAAGCCTCTGCTCGTGCTCTCGGCGGCGATGCGGTCAAGGGCCGCGGCAGAGAGCTCGAGCTCCGGAAGCCTGTCGATCCCGAAGAACCTGCGCACGCACCTGTCATGCCATCGTTGGGTCTTCTCCCGTTCGGAAGCCGTCTCCTCGATCGGCTTTCCGCAGCAAAGACATCTGATCATACCCGTTCCCCCCGGATGCTCACCGCGCCGATACAGTCCCTGCACGCCACCAGCAGCAGGCCGAAGCGGTCTCTGGGGTCCAGCTTCCAGTTCCTCACCACACGCTCCAGCAGCCAGCCCTCAGGGATCAGGCCGTCAAAAAACGCGAACAGCGTCCGGGACCGGAAGGGCTCCGACCGTTTGGGCAGTGTCAGACTGACAGCAGGCGCTTTCGGCGACGCGAGATACGCCTCGTCATATGTGAAAACGAAGCCGCTATCCGTTTCCTCCAGCGTTCCGGCAAAGGAGTCCCGCACGTATACATAAGCCGTCCTGAACGTCACGTCCATCATTCATCCATCCTTCCCGGAACGGCCTTCATGCCGAACATCGCCAATGCCTGATTGACCTTGTCCATGCGCACGGTCTCTTTCCCCTGCTCCAGATCGCGCACGAAGCGAAGCCCCAATCCGGAGCGGAGCGCGAACTCCTCCTGCGTGAGGCCTGCCTCTTTTCTCTTTTGTTTCACAAATAAAGCGATCGTATTCATAGTTTGATTCTATACCCGTTCGGGTCTAATGTCAAGAATTATTGTCAAAAATATACCCGATCAGATATATTTTCTGTCTTTCACGCAGAAGTATATCCGATCGGGTATTATGCTGTCAGATTTCCAGTATCTCCTCTTCGCGGCCTCTGACGTAGCGGGGCGCGGGGGCGACGTGGATGTCCTCCTCGAGGGCGATGCGGACGGTCTGGTCGTCCCACTCGGAGAGCTGGCCCTTGATATTCAGCTCCAATGCGTAGCTGGTGTGCATGCCCAGGGGCAGCTCGCCGCGGGGATAAATGCTGTCCTGATGGTCCCAGCGGCCGATGATCGGGCCCGCGCCGTGACCGTGGACGCCGAGGCCATGGCAGTAAAAGCTGGCGTCGATGTTCTCACGCCGCGCGCCGTTGATAGCGTCCCAGAAAACCTGATTGCCCGTGTGACCGGCCATATAATGCTCGCAGGCGATGTCCTGGAAGCGATTGCAGCGCCTGAACAGCGTCTTGACGCCGGCGGGCGCCTCAGTCTCGCCCTCCCGCAGGACGTAGGCCATCCACTGCTTGTCCGTCAGCACGGGGATATACTTGAGGTAGACGCCCACGTCGCAGTGGAGCAGGTCGCCGGGCAGGATGACGCCCTCGAAGCCGAGGCTCTGCACGCCCCTGCGCTGCAGGTCCACGTCGGGGCCGAACCAGAAATCGAGGCCGCTCTGCCACATGTGCTCGCGCATGGACCACTCCACGTCCTCGGTGGTGGTGACACCGGGGTTGATGACCTTCCGGCTGAAGTTTTCTTTGATGATGTCCTCGGTGATCTCCACCAACAGCTCCATGATCGCCAGCTCCGGCTCCGTCATGGTCTCCAGCCAGCGGGTGGTCAGCGGATGCGCGGGCTTCAGAAGGCTGCGGCAGTCCTCGGGCATGGTGTTCAGCTGCTCCAGCAGCGACGCCGACAGGCCGTCGCAGAAGCCGCCCATCTCGCCGTTGACGTTGATCAGGACTTCCTTGGGACGATACTGCCGGATCACGCGCTCCACGCCCGCGGCCAGCATCTCGTCGCCCTGCTTGACCGGGGTGTAGAACCGCTTCATGTGCGCTGAGGGGATGCCCCAGCTGAGGCGGTCGATCCCGCCCGAGGCGTTGCGGCAGAACAGGATGGCGCTGAGGCGCCGGGCCGTGCGCATGTCAGGCGTCAGCAGCGTGCGCATGACGGGGTCCTCGTTGTTCTCGTAGGCCGTGATCAGCCAGCAGTCTGCGCCGCACTCGTCCATCAGGGCGGGCAGCAGCGTCGTCAGACGGTATTCGATCAGCTCCTCGGCCTTTTTCGCCTGCGCCCGCAGGGGCAGCAGACCGTTTTGCTCCAGTTTTGCGCGGATGCGCGTCACAAGGTCGTTCATGGCAAGGCTCCTCTCTTGTTTATGATCTGAGAACAGCTTACCACATTTTTGAAGGAATGAAAAGGGCGATCTACGATTCCATCTGCCGCGCCAGGAAACCCGCCGCCATACGCGCCAGGGACGCTTCGTTGTCCCTGGTCTTTTTGTCGCCCAGCAGCGCCACGCACCCGGACAGGTCCCCGCCCGTGATCACGGGGGCCAGCAGACCCATGGGCGGGCCGCCCTCCCACAGGCTGACGCCGTCGCCCTGCCACAGCCGCCGCTGCTCCACCAGGCGCTCAACCTCCGCCGTCAGCTTCTTGCCCTCGGCGCGGATCCCGGCGCTGGCAATCACCGCGTCCCGGTCGCAGATGACGCAGGGGCGCTCCGCCTCCTTGGCCAGACTGTCCGCCATCTGCCCCGCCACCTCCGACAGCTCGCCCATGGGCGAATACTTGCGGAAGATCACGCTCCCGCCCGCGTCCGTGAAGATCTCCATGGGCTCGCCGTTGCTGATAACATTGACACGGAAAACCTTGTCCTCATGCTTTTTGTAGGACTGGATCAGCGTTTTTTCGATATTTCCCGTGTCGGAATTAAAATTTACAACTTCCTCCGGACTGGAGCTGCGCAGGATCGTGTCAATGTCCGCCTGCAGCCGGATCTCCAGATGATCCTCAAAGACCAGGATCCGGTCGATGAGCAGCTCCAGGTCGTTTCGCTCCAGCTTGTCCTTTTCCTGAATGTCGCGGAAGACGTCGATGGCGGTTTTCGCTGTACGATTTAACTGTATAATGGTGTTCCGTTTGTCGGAGAGAAGGTCGATCTGGTGATGCAAGCCGTCGATCTTTTTTTGCAGCTCGGCCTCCATCTCATCATACAGAGCTTCCAGCGACGCCTCGTTTTCCGGGTGCTTCATGATGTCCCGAATGCGCTGGCGCTTGGTGGCCTTCAGTTCTTCGCTCAGGTCGTCCAGCACCTCTGCCAGATGGTCGGCGGACTGCTCGGTTTCGGCCACCTGATCGGTCGCTTTGCTCAGTTCCTCATTGAGCTGTTCCATCATGGAAGAAGCGTTATCGGCCAGCTTCTTCACATAATGCTTCAGCAACTCGTCCAATTTGTCCACCCGGATGTGATGCCTGGTGCAGCCCTTCAGGCCGCGCCGGTGATAGGTTCCGCAGGCATAAGCCGGCGCCAGGTCACTGCGGCTCAAGGCAAACATGGGACTGCCGCAGTCGCCGCACTGCAAAAAGCCGGAATACACGTTGTCGTTGATCTTCACGCCGCGGTAATTGTTCCTGCTGCGTTTCTCCCGCAGGGCCCGGGTGACGGCAAAGGTACGGTAGTCGATAATGGCCTGATGATGGTTCTCAATGACGATCTGCTCGCCGTCGTCGCGCTTGATTTCTTTTCCGTTGATCTTGGCACGGGTGTACTTACCCTGTCTGAGCGTGCCGATGTAGAAATCGTTGTCCAGGATCCCCTGCACGGTCGCAATCGCCCACGTAGCTTTGACGACGCGCTTATAGTCCATACCATCTGCTTCCCTGCGCATCTGCTCGGACATGCGGGGGGTAGGTATGCCCTGGTCAGTCAGATAATTGGCAATCCTTTTGTAACCCCAGCCATAGTTGTTATAGAGGTCAAAGATCTTGCGCACGATCTCAGCTTCCGTGGGAACGATCTCAAACTCCTTACGTTTGTTGATGATATAGCCGTAGGGCGCGGCACAGAGCCATTCGCCATCCGCCTGCCGCCGTTTGATGACGTTTCGCACCTTGCGGGAGGTGTCCGTTACGGGCATCTCGTTGATGAGAAACTGAAACTGGATCTTCAGCCAGTCGTCGTCGTTGGGGAAGTCGATGCCGTCCCCGATGGAAATAATGCGCACACCGGCGTCCCGCAGATCCTCCAGCTCCACCAGGCCGCGGCTGTTGCGGCGGGAAAAACGGGAGAAGTCCTTGACAACAAGGATATCATACTGATGGCTCATCAATCCCCGGCGCATTTCCTGATAGCCCTCGCGTTGGTCGAAGGTATAGCCGGAGCGATCCCGATCCTCAAAGAAACGGAGCGTACTGCCGGGAAAATGGTGCTTTACATAGTCCTCGATGATGGCCTTCTGGTTTTCGATGGAGACATTCTTCTGGTCAAGCTCGTCATCGACAGAGATACGGGCATAGCCCGCGATGTCGTAAGTTTCGGTCAAGATGGTTCACCTCCTGGTATCGACATTGATATCTGAAAAATGATTTCATATTTCTATATAATATTGTACACTATTCTTTCAACTTTGGCAAGAGCAAAAGAATCAGAGCGGAAGGGAGTGTTCCCTTCCGCTCATTCTCTTATTGTTTCAGTACCGATGCGAGCTGTCTTTTCTCCCGCTGAACCTCCCGTTCGGCAGTTCGGCGCTTATTATAAACAAGAAGGTCTCTCACGTTCTCATAGAGATCCTTCTCTCCGGATTCATACACAGCTACCAGATATTTTTTCTTTTTATAGTTGTCATAGATGTCTTTCAGACCTGCTCGCAATTCCAGGTCTTTCTTTTCTGCGTTCGTCAGCCAGATTTCAACCATCTGCTGTTCATCTCTGACATTCATCTCCAAACAGGATCACGCTCCCTTTTCTTTCTAATTTTCCTCATTTTCCCTGCTCTTTATACAGGCTTGGCCCACAGTTATTGCTGTCTTTTCTGAACAATCCTACAACTTCAATGAATATGCACAGCAGTTATCCAAACGATACTCGAAAAAACTTTACGGCAAGGCGGAAAAGCAGGCCATATTCAACGCTGCTTTATCGATTTGTCGGCTTTCTTTTTCGGACCGATCGAATCAATCCGTTTCTTTTTGTCAAAGATGACCACATTTGTGCGGTGATCCTGATCCAAAAGACGCATATTCAGGTTAGGCATCATGGAAGCATCCTCCGATGAAAGCCTGCACTTGCGTTCGCCCCACTTTGATGTAACTGCATCTGTCACAGACGCGGCAACAATGCATCACCCATGTTCATTCATTTCCTGGATCGCCCAGCTTGTCTTGCCTGTCCCACATGGGGCATCGATGATTTTGATAGAATCTATAATAAGACCTCCTTTTTCCTTCATGCAGTGCTGCCCGGCGGTTCGTCCGCCGGGGACTGCATTGTCTGTTTTTCGTCATGTGTTTGCTACGAAAAGACTGCACTTTCTGCCGATCACCTCCGCTTCGATTGATACCTGAATGTGTTGTTCTCTTCTTCTGGACTGCTTCCTTACATCACCTCTTCCTTCTGGAAACGTTGTTTTGCCTCCGAGCCGGCGTATCCATCAATTCATGCTGACCTATTCTTCCGGAAAGCCAATTCACTGACAGCCCTCTGAAACGGCACAGCCGCGAAAAGTGTTTTTTGGCAAAACAACTGTTTCATTCATACCTATATCATATCAAGGCGCCCATTCTCCCTTGTGCCGCAAGCGAAAAGCGGAGGCTATTTTTTCCAACAGTTCTGTTTTTCAGCTAAAGAAAGCGAGGATAATCAACAGCCTTGCGTGTTTTCCGCCCTTCACACTACACCGCAAAGGGGGGGAAAAGTGTAAGACAGTCCTCCGATTTGGCTTCTTGAATCCATCTTTCCACCGTTCTGTCCGATGCGTTGTGTCAGCGTGTATCTCAAAAGCTTCGATCTCTCTTTTTACAGTCTTACGCCAAACCGAGCAAAGAGGGCATAACCCTTCTTGTCTGAACAAACTCAGTTCAGCTGTTTTTCGGCTTGAACAGATGATCAACCGATGGCACCGGTATCATGGATTCCATTCTTTCTTACATATAAATACAAAACAAAGGGGCCCGCAATCAGCGGACCCCTCAGACTGCAGGCACAGCCTGCGCGTTGTAATGAAGCTGTTAAACGATCAGAATTGAATCGTTATTTTTGCAGACGGCGAGGCGCAATAACACCTTTTCAGCAAGCAGAGCAAGCGCTCTCGCTAACTAAACGCGGTGCAGCCTCTTTCGGCGCTTCTGCGCGACGCCGCAAGTGCTGCGCCCGATTTGCCGAGGTCATTTCGGGCAAATCTATTCAATTCAAAGAAATCTCAAAAGGATCACAGATCCCTTTGGGGAAGGTTCGCGCCATAAGCGCGAGGTATCTCGGAGGAAGATCCCGCGAAGCGGTCTTCCTCCGAAGCGTGTCGTTTTTGTCAACATGCGAAAGGGGGCCCGCAATCAGCGGGCCCCCTTTGAGAGATGGGCTGAACAACAATTGTTTTGGAGAAACCTTTTCAGACGAGTTTCTGTCCGCAGCGGTCGCAGAAGCTCTGATAATCGCGTTCCATCAGCAAATCACATCCTGGGCATAATGGATAAACAAACAGCTCAGGATACGCAGGATAACGGCGAACCGCTGTAACAGACATCGGTTTACTGTAGTTCCCGGCATCTATCGGAATATCGGCTGTGGGATGCAATACTACAATTCCTCCTACTTTACTGCCATTAGATCGACCAGGAAAAACTGATGAACTCTTTTGAGCCGGAAAACCATCACAGCAGATGGATTCACTTTCATGCATATCTCTATAGCAGGGACATATAATTCCGAAGTTTCCGTTCTCTCGGCCGACAAGGCCTGCGTCGTTTCCATACGGATCAGCGTTTTTTCATCGCTTTGAACCGTCATTTCCGGTTGTATCCTCTCCTTTTAAGCATATACGGTCGAGAAAACTTGTTTTCTCGATAGAAAAGCGGAGCGCCCCGGATGGGGCGCTCCGCTGCGCTTTATTGTTCGTTTACCAGAGATTTGCCGGATCGACAGCCTCAGAATAGATCTGCATGACGATCATCGCGTCCTTGAGGCTGAGCTCGACATCATCGTCAAAGTCAGCAATCAGGACTTCCAACTCGGTGGGGATGTAGGCCTGTGAGTAGGACTGCATCACGATCATCGCGTCCTTGAGGTCCGTCGTGCCGTCAAGGTTGATGTCGCCGCGAACGGCAACGATGATCTCCGCGCCTTCTTCGACCGTCGCCTCGAACAAGTAGACGCCTTCGTCTTCCGTTTCCTGCGCCTCGATGCGCTCGTAGACTGTTTCGTCGTCTTCATTCGTCTCGGCGATCAGCACGATGCAGGCCTGCGGATTCGAGACCGTGAAGGATACCTTATG
>SVKN01000034.1 GCA_015068445.1 Oscillospiraceae bacterium
AACAACATCCCGATGCGGCCCCTCCGTTGGTTATCACCTTTAGAGTTCACTGTCCAACATGTTTGACAAACCTACATCAAGCATAATGTAAGAAACCCCGCCGATCCCGGCGGGGTTTCTTGTGCATTATTACAATTGATATTAATATTATATTATTCTACTGTTACAGACTTGGCCAGATTCCTGGGCTTGTCGATGTCGCAGCCGCGCAGGACGCCCACGTAGTAGGCCAGAAACTGCAGCGGGATCACGGACAGGGAGGCCGTCATGAACCAAGGGCAGGCGGGCAGCTTGATCAGGTGGTCGCACAGGTCGGGATCGATGGCGTAGTCACCGTTGGTGATCAGGATGACGCGGCCGCCGCGGGCCTTGACGGTCTTGATGTTGGAGATCTGCTTCTCATAGAGCTCCGGATCGCAGGCCAGTGCGATGACCGGGGTGCCGTCCTCGATCAGGGAGATAGGGCCGTGCTTCAGCTCGCCGCCGGCGTAGGCCTCGCTGTGGACGTAGGCGATCTCCTTGAGCTTCAGAGAGCCCTCCTGCACGGTCATGTAGTCGATGCCGCGGCCGATGAAATAGGCGTCGTCGGAGCTGTAGTACAGCTGGGCCAGCTCCTTCATCCTGTCGCCGCAGAGGAGCGTCTGCTCGATCTCGTCCGGCAGGCGCTTGAGCTGACGGCAGTAGTAGCGGATCTCGTCGGGCGTCAGCGTGCCGCGGGCCCCGGCGGCGGTGAGCGCCAGCAGGTACAGCACGGACAGCTGGGCGGAATACGCCTTGGTGGTGGCGACGGCGATCTCAGGACCGGCCCAAGTGTAGATCACATGGTCGGCCTCGCGGGCGGCCGTGGAGGCCAGCACGTTGACGATAGCCACGGTGGTGGCGCCCCTGGCCTTCGCCTCACGCAATGCGGCCACGGTGTCGGCCGTCTCGCCGGACTGGCTGATGACGACGCAGACGTCGTGCTTGTCGATGATGGGGTCAGAATAGCGGAACTCGGACGCCACGTTGGCCATGACGGGGATCTTGGCCAGGCGCTCGAAGGCCACCTTGCCGGCGAGACCGGCGTAATAGGCCGAGCCGCAGGCGACGATGTGGATGTTGCGGATATCACGGAACAGCTCCGCACCCACGCCCTCGCTCATCAGGTCGGGCAGATCGTCGGCGGTGATGCGGGAGGCGATGGAGTCGCGGACGGCCTTGGGCTGCTCCATGATCTCCTTGATCATAAAGTGGTCGTAGCCGCCCTTCATGGCGCCCTGGATGTCCCAGTTGACGGTCTGGATCTCTTTTTCGATGCGCGCGCCGTGCTTGTCATAGACCTCGATAGCCTCGGGCCTGACGCGGACGACCTCGCCGTCGCCCACGACGATGAAGCGCTTGGTGATGGCCATGATGGCCGGGATGTCGGAGGCGATCATGTTCTCGCCCTCGCCGACGCCCACGATCAAGGGGTTGTCGCGGCGGGTGCAGATCATTTCGTTTTTGTGGTCGGCGGTAATGACAGCCAGCGCGTAAGAGCCGCGCAGCTGCTTGGCGACGTCCAGCATGGCGGCCACGCCGTCGCCGTGGTAGCACTTGGCGAACAGGTGGGCGACGACCTCGGTGTCCGTGTCGCTCTTGAACACGACACCCTCGGCCTGCAGCATGGTCTTCAGCTCCAGATAGTTCTCGATGATGCCGTTGTGGACCAGCGAGATCGTGCCGTCCATGCTGTTGTGGGGATGGGAGTTGCGGTCAGAGGGCGCGCCGTGGGTGGCCCAGCGGGTGTGGCCGATGCCGCAGCAGGATTCGATCTCACCAGCAGCGTTGACCTTGCTCTCCAGCTCCTCCACGCGTCCCTTTGTCTTGATGGTGCGGATGCCCCCGGCGGTCTGCAGCGACAGCCCGGCGGAGTCATACCCGCGGTATTCCAGCGTATAAAGGCCCTTCAGCAGGACCGGGGCGGCCTGCTTGGCGCCCGTAAAGCCTACGATTCCACACATATATGAAGTCTCCTTGCAGGTAAAAGTGGGTTCCCGTCTGCCCTTCTTCTGTCTCCGGGATCGCTCCCGGCCTTTGTAAAAGGACTTGTGCCGCGGCGGGGCGGCAGGAGGCATCCGCCGAAGTTTCGATAAACCTCCCCCTCGTCAACTGCCCGCAGGCAGTTCTGGCGCTTGCTTGTCGGTCCCCTCTTCACGTCTCACCCCTCTCTCTATGGTTTCATGCCGTATCCGATCATGTTCTGGGCGGATATGCGCCGCCCAGAACACGCTTCCGGTCTGTCTTTCCCGGCGCAGATCCCGATCTGCGCCGAAGGATCAGTAATCCGCGCGGCTCATCAGCAGCACTTTCGCCGCCTGCTCCACGGCCTTGCGGCCCTCCTCGGCCATCTGCTCCACCAGCGATGGGTCCTTGCCCTCGACCATGACGCGGACAAGCGCTTCGGTGCCGGAGGGGCGGACGTTGATGCGCCCGTCGCCGCCGAACAGCTCTTTGGCCCGCTGCTCCAGCGCCTTGACGCCGAGAACGTCGGTGATCTGCTTCTTGACGAGATTGGGCACCTCCACGTTGATCAGCTTCTGGGGGTAATGGTACACCTGCTGCCGCAGGACGGAGGCCTTGACCTGCACCTCGGCCAGCATGGACAGGAACCGCACGGAGGTCAGCTCGCCGTCGCCGGTGGTGGCATAATCGGTGAGGATCACGTGGCCGGACTGCTCGCCGCCCAGATTGGAATCGGAGGCCAGCATCTCCTCCAGCACGTGGCGATCGCCCACCTTGACGGCCGTGACGTCGATGCCCTGGGGCCGCAGGAAGCCGCCCAGGCCCATGTTTGACATGATCGTGGCCACCACGCCGCGGCGCAGCGCGCCCTTTTCCTTCATCCACACGGCCAGCAGCGCCAGGATGTCGTCGCCGTCGATCAGCTCGCCGGTCTCGTCGCACAGCAGGCAGCGGTCGGCGTCGCCGTCGAAGGCCGCGCCCAGATCGTAGCCGCCCGCGCGGACCTTTTCGCGCAGAGTCTCCATGTGGGTGGAGCCGCAGCCGTTGTTGATATTGACGCCGTCGGGCGCGCAGGCGATGAAATCACACTGAACGCCCAGAGGCTCGAAGATCATGCGCGCCGTCTGGGAGGCAGCGCCGTTGGCGCAGTCGAACAGCACGCGCAGGCCGCTGAGGTCGCCCTCGGCGCAGGCGCGGACGTGCTCGCTGTAGCGCTGGCAGCCCTCGGCCTTGTGGTCGTACACGCGGCCCAGCGCACCGCCCCTGGGCGTCTCTTTGGGCAGCTCGCCGTCCATCAGCGCCTCCAGCTCCTCCTCGCGCTCATCGTCCAGCTTGTAGCCGGAGCCGCCGAAGATCTTGATGCCGTTGTGCTCGAAGGGATTGTGGGAGGCGGAGATCACGACGCCGGCGTCCATGCGCTCCTCCTTCGTCAGATACGCCACCGCGGGCGTGGGCATGACGCCCAGCAGCCACACGTCGCCGCCCCGGGAGGTGATGCCGGCGGCGATGGCGCACTCCAGCATGTCGCCCGAGATGCGGGTGTCGCGGCCGATGCAGACCTTCGGCTTCCGCCCCAGCAGCTCACCCAGACTGTGGGCCAGCGCTTCGCCGATGCGGAAGGCCAGCGCGGGCGTCAGCTCGACGTTCGCGATGCCGCGGACGCCGTCAGTTCCGAAATACTTTGCCATGATCCAATCCTCCTAAAGCTCCAGCTGCCCCTGAAAGGGGATGCCAAGGTGCTGATATGCCTTTTGCGTGGCGCAGCGGCCGCGGGGCGTGCGGTTGAGGAACCCGATCTGCATGAGATAGGGCTCGTAGACGTCCTCCAGCGTGACGGCCTCCTCGCCGATAGTGGCAGCCAGCGTGTCGAGACCCACGGGGCCGCCCGCGAAATTGTAGATGATGCTCTCCAGCATCCGCCGGTCGATCATGTCAAGCCCCAGCGGGTCGATGTCCAGCGCGGCCAGCGCCCTCTGGGCGGCGGCCTGATCGATGGTGTCGGACCCCGCCACCTGGGCGAAGTCGCGCACGCGCTTGATCAGCCGGTTGGCGATGCGCGGCGTGCCGCGGGAGCGGCGGGCGATCTCCGTGGCACCGCCCTCGTCGATGGCGATGCCGAGGATGTTGGCCGAGCGCATGACGATAGCCGCCAGCTCCGCCGTGTTGTACAGCTCCAGCCGGGACACGACGCCGAAGCGGTCGCGCAGGGGGCCGGAGATGCGCCCGGCGCGGGTGGTGGCGCCGATCAGCGTGAAGCGCGGCAGGTCCAGGCGCACGGAGCGCGCGGCCGGGCCCTTGCCGATGATGATGTCCAGCGCGAAATCCTCCATAGCCGGGTAGAGGATCTCCTCCACGGCGCGGTTGAGGCGGTGGATCTCGTCGATGAACAGTACGTCGTTTTTGTTGAGGTTCGTCAGCAGCGCCGCCAGATCGCCGGCCTTCTCGATGGCGGGGCCGGAGGTGATGCGGATGTTGACGCCCATCTCGGCGGCGATGATGCCCGCCAGCGTCGTTTTGCCCAGGCCCGGCGGGCCGTACAGCAGAACGTGATCCAGCTGGTCGCCGCGCTGCTTGGCGGCCTTGATGAAGACCGAAAGGTTCTCCTTGGCCTTCTCCTGACCGATGTATTCGCCCATGGTGTGGGGGCGCAGGGAGACCTCGGTCTCCTCGTCGTCACGGGTGAAGGCGGAGGTGACGATGCGCTCCTCCTGCGGGGCGTCGTTGAACTCGATGGCCATGGTCACTCCCCCTTAAAACAGCTTTTTCAGGGCGATGCGGACGATCTCGTCCACGCTGAGGCCCGTGAGATCGGCGCCCTTGAGCGCGGTGGTCGCCTCGGCGCGGGAGTAGCCCAGCACCATCAGCGCCGCGATGGCGTCGTCGGCCGCCGTGCCGCTTTCGGGCAGGACGCCCATGGTCTCCCCCACGGACGCGGCGCTCTCCAGC
The DNA here is from genome assembly GCA_015068445.1 of Oscillospiraceae bacterium. Taxonomy (GTDB): domain Bacteria; phylum Bacillota; class Clostridia; order Oscillospirales; family Butyricicoccaceae; genus RGIG1902. Next base: position 4,930 of record SVKN01000034.1, read on the forward strand.
TGGCCCTTGGACATGCGGTCCTTGAGCTCGAGGATGATGCGCTGGGCCAGCTTCTTGCCGACGCCCGGCGCGGCGGACAGCGCCTTCTGGTCGTCCGTCAGCACAGCCAGCGCCAGGCTCGCCGGATTCGTCACGCTGAGGATCGACAGCGCGGCCTTGGGCCCCACGCCGGAGATGCCCAGCAGCAGCTTGAAGCAGTCGAGCTCGTCGCGGGTGATGAAGCCGTACAGATCAAATATATCCTCCCGCACGTGGAGATATGTGTAAAAGGTCGCATTGTCGCCGGGCTGCACCTGCGACGCCGACGTGGCGGACGTCTGGACGGCATAGCCCACGCCGCCCGCGTCGATGACGACGAGTCCGGGCTCGCAGACCGCGACCTTGCCCTTGACGTAATAAAACATATTCTGCCCTCACTGGTTTGATAGTTTATTATACCACATCGGGCCCTCTGCGGACAACCGATGGGCAATGTTTCACAGGCTGTTCACAACTGATTCAGCTGCGAGGCCGCCGTGTGGCCGTGGCAGATGGCGATGGCCAGGGCGTCGGCGGCGTCGTCGGGCCTGGGGACGGCGGAGAGGCCCAGCATGATGCGCGTCAGCTCCATGACCTGGCGCTTCTCGGCGCGGCCGTAGCCCACCACGGCCTGCTTCACCTGCAGGGGCGTGTACTCGGAGATGGGGACGCCCTTCTCCGCGCAGGCCAGCAGGATCACGCCCCTGGCCTGCGCCACCTGGATGCCCGTGGTGATGTTGGTGTTGAAAAAAAGCTGCTCGATGGCGACGGCGTCGGGCTTGTATTTGTCGATCAGTGTGCCGACGTCCATGTGGATCTCCATCAGGCGCAGATGCAGCGGCATGCCCGCCGGGGTGGTGACAGCCCCGTGGCCGATGTATGTGTTCCTGCCCCGGTCGTGATCCACCACGCCGTAGCCGACGATGGCGTACCCGGGGTCGATGCCAAGTATCCTCAAAGCGGTTCACACTCCTGAGCGTATTATACCATAGATAGGGCCTGTTTTGATATCCCTTTTCACAAGAAAAAGCCGCGCCTTGCGTCATCGGGCGCGGTACGGTATAATGAACGAAAAGGAGGGGTCCCCGTGACGTTTTACGCCTATGAGATGACGCTGGGCGCAGACGCGCTCCCGCGGCCCTCCATCGCCTGCAGCCCCCTGACGGAATCACTTTTCCCGGTATACAAACAGGTCTACAACGACTGCTTCCGCCCCATGCGGCAGGCGCTGGCGCTGGAGCCAGTCGATTATCTGCAGTCCTTTGACCAGATCGCCCGTGATGCAGAGGATATCTTCCTGCTGACGGAGGGAGACGCCCTCATCGGCTCCGTCTCCTGCTTCGGCAATGAGCTGGACGGGCTGATCGTGGCGGAGACGTTCCGGGGCCGGGGATACGGCCGGCAGCTGCTGCTGTGGGGCGTGGAGCACATCCGGCAGCGGAGCGGAGGCCCCGTGACGCTCCACGTGGCCGCGTGGAACCGGAAGGCCATGCGTCTTTACGGATCGGCGGGCTTCCGGGTATCGAATATCGAGAAAGTGGTGAGAGAATGAACAGACGTTATATCCTCTTCGATCTGGACGGCACGCTGACGGACCCCAAGGTGGGCATCACGCGGTCAGTCCAGCACGCCCTGCACACCTACGGCATCGAGGAGCCCGACCCCGACAGGCTGACGCCCTTCATCGGCCCGCCTCTCGTAGACAGCTTCGCCAAATACTACGGCTTCCCAAAGGAGCAGGGGCTGGAGGCCATCGAGCGCTACCGGGAGTATTTCTCGGTGAAGGGCCTGTTTGAAAACGAGGTCTACCCCGGCGTCCCGGAGATGCTGGCGGATCTGAAGGCCCGGGGCAAGGTGCTGCTGGTGGCCACGTCGAAGGCCGAAAAGTTCGCCCGGCAGATCCTCGAGCATTTCGATCTGGCGCAGTATTTCGACTATATCTGCGGCGCGACCATGGATGTGACAATCCGCAGCGCCAAGGCCGACGTGATCGCCTACGCGCTGGAGCAGGCGGGCGTGACGGACAAGGCGCAGGCGGTCATGGTGGGCGACCGCCTCCACGACGTGGAGGGCGCGCGGGCGTGCGGGCTCGACTGCGTCGGCGTCCTGTTCGGCTACGGCAGCCGCGAGGAGCTGGAAGAAGCCGGGGCCGCGGCCATCGCGGAAACGGTCGGGGACCTTCATACCATGCTGAAAGGAGACGATCCGATGCCCGAGTCCATGACGATCTTTTTCCCCTGCAAAGACCTGGAGGAGACGATCCGCTATTACACCGAGGTAGTTGGTCTGACCGTCCACAGCCGTCAGGAGGCCGGCAGCGTCTGGTTCGACACGGGCGCAGGGTACCTCGCCTTCTGCGATTACGGCCCCGGACGCGCCATGGCCACCGGGGAGTGCATTTCCTTCAATCTGCCCTCCCGCGAGGCGGTAGACGCGCGCTACGCGCTGCTGCGGCAGACCCCCGGCGTCCTCGGCCTCGACAAGCCCCCCGCCCATCACCCCCGCTTCCCCGTCTACTCCTTCTTCTTCCGCGACCCCAACGGGTACCTGCTGGAGTTCCAGAAGGTGAACTGAGTTCATCAAAAAAGCCTCCCGACGGGAGGCTTTTTCTTTTTTATAACTCTCTGATGAGCTTTTTATACAGCTCCACGGCGTGGGCCAGGGATGCGGCGGGGATGCGCTCGTCGGAGTTGTGCATACGGTCGTAGAGCGTCCCGTCCAGCACGAAGGGCATGAACTTGAAGATGCTGCCGCAGACGCTCTGGTAGTGGCGGGAGTCGGTGGTGATGGACTGGACGCCCGGGATGCAGGGCAGGCCGGGGTACTTGTCCGTCAGCGCGCCGCAGAGGCGCGCGTAGCTCTCGCTCTCCGTAGAGGCGAGCTCAGACGCCGGGATCTCCAGGATCGGCTCCACCTTCACGGGCAGGTCGCCCACCAGTGATTCAATATACCGCCGGATGCCCTCGGGCGTGTCGCCCTGCAGGACGCGGGCGTTGACCGTGGCCGTCGCCTGCGCCGGAAGGATGTTGGGCGCGGCGGCGCCGGTCACCTGTGTGCAGGCCAGCGTCGTGCGGAACATGGGGTTGACGTCGGGGACGCTGCCGAACATGCGGAAGAGCATCCGCGTGGAAAACGGCAGGTTGCACACGGCGAAGCGATGCTTGAAGCGCATGGCGGGGGCGGACAGGCGGACGTTCGTCTCCGTCACCTCCAGCAGACGCGCCTTGGGCGGCGCGGCCTCGATGCGGCAGACGGCCTCCGCCAGATAGCCCACCGACGAATGGCGCGGCGGCATGGACGAGTGTCCGGCCTTGCCCTCCGCCGTCAGGCGGTAATAACAGCAGCCCTTCTCCCCCACGCCGATCAGCGCGGCGGGAAAATTGGCGCGGCCGTAGTGGCTGCGGGTGATATAACCGCCCTCATCCAGGACGGTCCCGAAGCGGATGCCCCGGCGGGCGAAATCCTCGGCGATGCGGGCAGCGCCCTCGGCGCCGCCGGTCTCCTCATCGTGGCCGAAGGCGAAATAGACGTCCCGCTGAGGCTTCCAGCCCTCGCTGAGGAGGCTGTCGATCGCCTCCAGCAGGCCGATGACGACGTTTTTGCAGTCGATGGCGCCGCGGCCGTGGATCACCTCATCCTCGTCCATGCGGCCCGAGAAGGGGTCCTCCTGCCAGCCGTCCCCGGCGGGGACGACGTCAAGATGGCCGCAGAAGAGGATCGGTTCGCCCTCGGCGTCCTTGGGCCCGCGCCAGCGCAGGACGACGGAGCCCGCGGGGGCCGACAGGCTCGTCAGCTCCCGGAAGACGGCAGGATAGCGCTGACGCAGCCACTGATCCAGCTGCTGCATGGCCTCCCGGTCCCCCGTGACCGTGGGGATGCGGATGGCCTGCTGCAGGCTCTCTGCGGCGTGGGCCTTGAGGGCGGGGTCGGGCTTCTCCTCGCGCAGGGGCGTGCTGCGGCGCAGCCGCCAGCCGGCCAGCAGCGTCCGCGCCACGCCCACGAGGAAGCACAGCGCCACGAAGCCTAGGAACACCGGCAGGATCAGCCAGCTCCAGCGGGCGGTGAAATTGCTTTTTGCGATGAGAAAACGGGCGTAAAGCTCACTGAGCAGGTCCATTGACGATCTCTCCTATGCGCGCGATATCCTCCCCGATCTGACGGGAGAGCGAATCGGGGCTGTCGAAGATCCGCTCCTCCCGCAGGAAATCCAGCAGCTCCAGCCGTACCGTGCGGCCGTAGAGGTCGCCGCTGAAGCCGAGGACGTTGAACTCGGCGACGGGCTCCGTGAGCCCGAAGGTGGGCCGTACGCCGACGTTGAGGGCGCAGGCGTACGGTTTGCCGTCCAGCGTCATGCGGGCGGCGTAGACGCCGTAGCGCGGCGTGACGAGGTCGGGGTCCAAAGCCAGGTTGCCCGTGGGGAAGCCGAGGCCTGTGCCGACGCCGCGGCCGTGGCTGACGACGCCGCCGATGGTCCAGGGGCGGCCCAGCAGCGTGCCCGCCAGCCTGACGTCGCCGTCCGCGATCAGACGGCGAATCCAGGTGGAGCTGACGGCGGTATCCTCGTACAAAACGGGCTCGATGACGCTGGTGCGGAAGCCGAGAGGCTCCTCCATGGCGCGCAGCAGAGCGCCGTTGCCCTTGCCCATGGCGCCGAAGGAATAATTGTACCCGCAGACGACGGCGGCGCAGTGATACTGCCCCGCCAGCAGGTCGCGGACGAAGGTCTCGGGCTTCATGGACGCCAGCGCGTAGTCGAAGGGCAGCATGACGACCTCCTCGATCCCCTCGTCAAGGATGGCCCGCTCCCGGTCCTCGCGGGTGAGGATCAGGTTGGGGCGGACGTGGTTGAGAAAGGCCCGGGGCTGCTTGTCGAAGGTGACGGCGACGGGCTTCGCGCCGAGCTCCCGGGCGAGGCGGACGCACTCACGCAGGATGCTCCGGTGGCCCAGATGGACGCCGTCAAAGAAGCCCAGGGCGATTGCGGTTTTATGATTCATGGGCGGTCACCCGTGTAAAAAGTCTTTTCGTAAAAAAGCGCCGGCGCGCCGCCGACGGCGAGCTTGCCGCTGCGGGCCAGCGTGGCGATGCGCCCGTCGGGCGCGTAGAGCGCGCAGAGGACGCCGTCCTCTGCCGGGACCTCGCCGGAGGTGATCCATTTGGGGCCGATGTACGCGCCGTTCAGCGCGCGGATCAAGCCCTTCTCGTCCAGATCCACCCGGGGCAGGAAGGAAAAGACCGTCTCCATGGGGATCACGGCCTCCTGCAGGCGGCCCGTGTGGGCCAGGTCCTCCAGCGCCTCGAAGGTGGTGGCCTGCTCCAGCGTGAAATCGCCGGAGCTCAGGCGGATCAGGCTGTCCATCACCGCGCCGCAGCCCAGCTTTTCGCCGATATCGTGGCACAGGGCACGGATGAACGTGCCCTTGGAGCAGGTGATCTCGAACTCCGCGCGGCCGTTTTCGAAGGACAGCAGGCGGAAATCGCTGAGGTCCACCCATCTCGATTCCCGCTGGACCTCGATGCCCCGGCGGGCCAGGTCATACAGACGGGCGCCGTCCTTCTGGACGGCGGAGTACATGGGCGGCAGCTGATCGTAGCCGCCCTCGAAGGCGGCGAAGGCCGCCAGAAAAGACGCTTCGTCGGGCAGCGGCGCGCCGGTCTGAGTGACCTCGCCCCAGATATCCTGGGTGTCGGAGGTCATGCCAAAGCGGATGCCCGCCCGATACGTCTTGTGGTTCGTCAGAATGTAGTCGGAAGCCTTGCAGGCCGCCCCCAGCAGCACCACCAGCACGCCCTCGGCCTGGGGGTCGAGGGTCCCGGCATGGCCCACCTTGGCGTGGGTGATGCCGCGGATGCGGGCGATGGCGTCGTGGGAGGTGTAGCCCCGGGGCTTGTTGAACACGATGATCCCGTCAAGCATGGGCGCGCTCCATGGCCTCGGCCACAGCCGCGGCGGCCTGACGGCGGTCCATATTCTTGATGGTGCAGCCCGCTGCTCCCGCGTGTCCGCCGCCGCCGAAGACGGCGCAGACCTTGGAGACGTCGTAGGCATAGCTGCGCATGGAGACCTTGAAGCCGTCGCGCTCGGGCGTCTCCGTCAGCAGGGCGGCGATGCGCACGCCCTCGATCTGGGTCAGCAGGCTCGACAGGTTCTCCAGGTCGTCCTCCGCGGCGCCCACCCGGGCGATATCCTCCCGCGTGATGACGGCCATGGCCCCCTCCCCGCCCCTGCAGGCGGTCATGGTGGAGTAGAGATGACCCTCCATGGCCACACGGGCGCGTGTCTTGAGGCGGAAGCAGCGGTAGTTGATCTCGTGCCAGTCGGCCCCGAGATCCATGCAGGCGGCCCCCACCCGGTGGGTGTGGGACGTGGTGTTGTTGTAGCAGAAGCAGCCGGTGTCCGTGGACACGGCGGTGTAGATCGCCTCGGCCATGGACACGTCGATCTGCACGCCCAGCGCCAGCAGCAGCTCGTAAATGATCTCGCCGCAGGCGGCCATGGACGCGTCGGCGTAGCCCTTCTCCCCGAAATCGGTGAAGGACGGGTGATGGTCGATGGCCAGGTCGATCCGCGCCGGGGCATTATCGCACAAAAGCTGCCTGTCGGCCACATCCACGGCGCAGACGAAGGACGGCTGGAAGCTCTCCGGGGCCCACAGGCCCTCGGTCATGGCGACGTAGCGGGCCGTCAGCTCCGGGTTGGGCAGCAGCCAGGTTGTCTTGCCCAGCTGCCGCAGGCCGCGGCACAGCGCCGCGGCGCAGCCCAGGGTATCGCCGTCCGGGCGGCGGTGGGTCAGGATGCCCACATTGTCGGATGCGCGCAGGACGTCGGTCAGCACGTCAAATGATATCCTCATCCTCGTTCCCCTCGTCCTCCGGCTCATCCTCGGCGGGACGGATGTCCAGTTGATTGATCAGCTGCGAGATATGCGCGCCGTAGGCGATGGAGTCGTCCAGGACGAACACCAGCTCCGGCGTGTAACGCAGCGTCAGGCGGTGAGCCAGCTCCCTGCGCAGAAAGCCGGACACCGATTTGAGCCCGCGTTTGAGCTCCTTGGGGTCATAATCCCCCATCGCGGACAAAAAGACCTTGCACCAGCGGAGGTCCGTGGTGGTCACGCACCGCAGGATCGACAGCATGACGCCGCTGAGCCTGGGGTCCTTGACCTCCCGCAGGATCTCGGCAAGGCACTTCATGATCTCTTCATTGATGCGCGCGGTTCTGTTGCTTGCCAAATCGATCCCTCCCGGTTACTGGTTGATCTGCTCCATGACGAAGGCCTCGACCACGTCGCCTTCCTTGATGTCGTTGTAGCGCTCGAAGCTCATGCCGCACTCGAAGCCCTGCAGGACCTCGCGGACGTCGTCCTTGAAGCGCTTCAGCGTGGCCAGGTTGCCCTCGTGGATGACGATGTTGTCACGTACGATGCGGACCTTCTCGTTGCGCTGCATCTTGCCGTCCAGGACATAAGCACCCGCGATGGTGCCGACGCCGGAGACCTTGAAGGTCTGGCGGATCTCGGCGTGGCCGATGATCGCCTCGCGGAACTTGGGCGCCAGCATGCCCTTCATGGCCTGCTCGATCTCCTCGATGCAGTTGTAGATGATGCTGTACAGGCGGATGTCCACGTGGTCGCGCGCCGCGTTCATGATCGCGTTGGCGTCGGGACGGACGTTGAAGCCGACGATGATCGCGCCGGAGGCGGCGGCCAGCATGACGTCGGACTCGTTGATGCCGCCGACGGCGGAGTGGATGACCTTGACCTGGACCTCCTCGTTGGAGATCTTCTCCAGCGAGGCCTTGACCGCCTCGGCCGAGCCCTGTACGTCGGCCTTGACGATGATGTTGAGCGTCTTGACGCTGCCCTGCTCGATCTGGGAGAACAGGTTCTCCAGCGTGACCTTCTGCATCTGGTTGGCGCGCTGCTCCTTCTCCTCCTCGCGGCGCTGCTCGGCCAGGGTGCGGGCCATGCGCTCGTCCTCGACGGCGTAGAAGACGTCGCCGGCGGCGGGGACCTCGGCCAGGCCGACGATCTCCACGGGAACGGAGGGGCCGGCGGAGGTGACCTTGCGGTGCTTGTCGTCCACCATGGCGCGGATGCGGCCCACGGCGGTGCCGGCGATGACGATGTCACTGGATTTCAGCGTGCCGTTCTGGACCAGAACGGTGGCGACGGGGCCGCGGCCCTTGTCCAGCTTGGCCTCGATGACCGTGCCCTTGGCCAGACGGTTGGGGTTGGCGCGCAGCTCCTGCATTTCGGCGGTCAGCAGGACCATCTCCAGCAGGTTGTCGATGCCCTCGCCCTTGAGCGCGGAGATCTTGCACACGATGGTGGAGCCGCCCCATTCCTCGGGGACCAGCTCGTACTCGGTGAGCTGCTGCATGACGCGGTCCGGGTTCGCGCCGGGCTTATCCATTTTATTGACGGCCACGATGATGGGCACGTTGGCCGCCTTGGCGTGATTGATGGCTTCGATGGTCTGGGGCATGATGCCGTCGTCGGCTGCCACGACCAGGATGGCGATATCCGTCACCTGCGCGCCGCGGGCGCGCATGGAGGTGAAGGCGGCGTGGCCCGGCGTGTCGAGGAAGGTGATCTCCTTGCCGTCGATGCTGACGCGGTAGGCGCCGATGTGCTGGGTGATGCCGCCGGCCTCGCCGGAGACGACGTTGGTGTTGCGGATGGCGTCCAGCAGGGAGGTCTTGCCGTGGTCGACGTGACCCATGACGACGACGACCGGGGCGCGCTCCACCAGATCCTCTTCCTTGTCGGCGCTTTCGTCGAAGAGGCGCTCCTCGATGGTGACGACAACCTCTTTCTCGACGACCGCGCCCAGCTCCATGGCGACGAGGGAGGCGGTGTCGAAGTCGACGGTCTGGTTGACCGTGGCCATGACGCCCTCCTTCATCAGCTCCTTGATGACGGCGGCGGCTGTCTTCTTCAGGCGCAGGGCCAGCTCGCCCACGGTGATCTCGTCGGGGATCTGGACCTTCAGCGGGACCTTCTTGGCCTGGGCCTGCTGCTGCAGGCGGCGCATCTTCTCCTGCTCCTCGGCGCGGCGCTTGCTGCCGCCGTACTGAGAGCGCTTCTGCTGGTTCTGCTTGATCTTCTGCTTGCCGGCCTTGCTCTGCATCTTGTCGGTGTCCTCGGGGGCCAGCGTGTCAAGACGCTCGTCGTATTTCTCCAGATTGACGGAGGAGCCGCGGGTGTCCACGTAGCGGACCTTGGGGCCCTTCTGGCTCTGCTGCTGAGGCTGCTGCGTCTGGTTCTTCTGCGGCTCGGGCTTCTTCTCGCCCTGTCTGGGCTGCTCGGGCTTTTTACCGCCGTCGTTCTTTCTGGCGGCCTCCTGGCGCTTCTTCTCCTCGGCCTCCTTCTTCTCCTGCTCGGCGCGTCTGGCGGCCTCGGCGGCCTCCTGCTCGGCCTTCTTCGCCGCTTCGGCGGCGGCCTTCTCGGCCTGCTTCTGCTCGTCCATGGCCTTGAACACAGCGGCGAAATCCTCCACCTGACGGTTCTGGGTCAGGGTCTCGAAGATGACGTTCAGCTCCTGCTCGTCCAGCGCGCGGGAATTGCTGCGGCTGACGTCCAGGACCTGCTTGAGGATGTCGGCGATCTCTTTATTCTGCAGTCCGAAATCCTTTGCGACCTCGGAAAGTTTATATTTGACCATCATGCTCATACGTTTTTCCCCCTTTTCGATGTGTCGGTCTTGCCCTTGCCGGCAAGCTTTTTGGCCTTCCGTTTCTTCTCCCTGGCCGCCCGCTGCTCCAGCTGAGCGATCAGCTCGGGCAGCGCCAGCTTTTTTGCCAGAGAGAGGGCAAAGCCGGTGTCACATACGGCAGCCGCCGCGCATTCTCCGATGCCCAGCGCGCCGCCCAGGTCGTTCTTGTCGCAGTCCAGTGTGAGGATCGGCACCTGCTTGTGCTCGCAGGACTCGCCGATCCACCGGACCGTGTGGTTCGATGCGTCGCGCGCCAGCAGGGCGACGCGCCCCTTGCCGCCCAGACAGGCGGCGGAGACGTCCTCGGCCCCGCAGACGAGGCTCCCGGCCTTGCGCATCAGGCCCAGGTACGGGAGCAGCTCACTGTTGTCCATCCTGCGCCTCCTGTTCCTCCTTCAGGAACTGCGCGCGCAGCTCCTCGAAGGCCTCGTCGGGAATCTCGCATTCCAGCGCCCTTGCCAGCGCCCGGCTCTTGACCGCCTTTTCCAGGCACTTGAGGTCGCGGCAGATGTAGGCGCCGCGGCCGGAGACCTTTCCCCGCGCATCATAGAGCACCCTGCCGTCGGGCGTGCGGACCACCCGGGCCAGAGCGAACTTTTCCTTTTTTTCACGGCAGGCGACGCACTGCCGCATGGGTATTTTCTTTGGCATAGGACGCACGTCCTTTCTATCAGGCCTGCGACTGCGGCTTGATGTCGATCTTGTAGCCGGTCAGCTTGGCGGCCAGGCGGGCGTTCTGGCCCTCCTTGCCGATGGCGAGGGACAGCTGATCGTCGGGGACGATGACGACGCAGCTCTTGCCGTCCTCCAGCAGCTGGACGGAGATGACGTCCGAGGGCGAAAGCGCCTCGGCGATGAACTGGACGGGATCCTCGCTGTATTTGATGATGTCGATCTTCTCGCCCTTCAGCTCGCTGACGATGGCGGACACGCGCCCGCCCTTGGGGCCGACGCAGGCGCCGATGGGGTCGACGTTCGCGTCGTTGGAGCTGACGGCGATCTTCGTGCGGGAGCCCGCCTCGCGGGCCACGCTGTTGATGACGACGGTGCCGTCGTAGATCTCGGGGACCTCCAGCTCGAACAGGCGCTTGACGAGGCCCGGATGGGTGCGGGAGACGACGATCTGGGGGCCCTTGCCGGCATTGCGGACCTCCACCACGTAGACCTTGACGCGCTCGCCCTCGCGCAGGACCTCGCCCTTGATCTGCTCCTGCGCGGAGAGGATCGTCTCGGTCTTCTCGCGCTTGCCGGCGATCTCGAGGATGGCATTGCCGTAGCGGGGCTCGATCTTGTTGACGGTGGCGTTGAGAATCTCGTGCTCCTTGGAGGCGAACTCCTCCACGATCATGCCGCGCTCGGCCTCGCGGATGCCCTGGATGATGACCTGCTTGGCCGTCTGGGTGGCGATGCGGCCGAAGTCGTTGACCTCGACCTCCAGGCGCACCTGATCGCCCAGCTGGGGATCGGGGGCGTAAGCGGCGGCGTCGGCCAGGCTGATCTCGGTGGCGGGGCTCTCCACGTCCTCCACCACAGTCTTGACGGCGTGCATTTTGATCTCGCCCGTCTCGCCGTTGATGTCGACGAACAGGTTATCCAGCGCCGTGCTCTGGACGTTGGCCTTGTAGCGGGCCTTGTAGGCGGCGGCCAGGGCCTGGGCGATGCGGTCGAGCATGTAGTCCTTCTTGATGCCCTTTTCCTTTTCCAGGTCTTCCAGGGCCTTTATCATTTCGCTGTTCATGAGTGTTCTCCTTTATATTTCAAAATGCAGCCGCACAGCCGCAACGTCGGCCATGCTCAGCTCCAAAAGATTCCCGTTCTGCTCCAGCACCAGACGGTCGCCGTCCTTCTCCTTCAGGGTGCCGGTGATGCCCGTGACGCCCTCCCGGGCCTTATAGAAGCTGACGTCCACGTCCTGCTCCAGCGCCCAGGCAAAATGCTCGGGGCGGGTCAGCCGCCGCTCGAGCCCGGCAGAGGAGACGTTCAGCGTGTAGCCCGGCAGGCTGTCGAACTGCTTTTCATCGAGGAACGGGTCCAGCGCGCGGCTGATGGTCTCGCAGTCCTCGATCCACACGCCCTCGTCCCGGTCGATGAACACGTTGAGGTAATAGCTGCGCCCCTCCTTCTCGAAGGTGACGTCCCACAGGGTCAGTCCGTTTTCCTCGCACAGCGGCGCAGCCTTGTCCCAGACCTTTTTGACAAGCTCTTTCGTCGTCATGGTATCCCCCCAAATCCTCAGTATCAAAGAAGAAAGAGTGGGGCGCGCCCCACTCTTTCATGCTTACGTTCAACTTCTTTGTCAAGTATAGCACTATTTTCCGCACATTGCAAGCCTTTTACACGGCAAAAGTACAGAAAAATGGTATTTTCCTGCTCGAATTACTGCTCGAAACGGCCCTTGAGGATCGCTTCGCCCTTGTGGGCGGCGTGCTTGCCCTTGGCGATGACGTGGACGATGTCCAGCGACTCGTCCAGGACCAGCAGGTCGGCGTCGGCGCCCTCGGCCACGACGCCCTTGATCCCCTGCTTGCCGATGACGCGGGCGGGGTTGGCCGTCAGGAACTTGAGTGCGGTCTCCAGGGGGATGCCCTCCAGGAAGACGCAGTTCTTCAGCTCGATCAGCAGGACCTTGGGCGAGGTGTAGTCCAGGCCGATGCACTCGCCCTTTTCATTGAACCGGGGCTGAGAGCCGCAGCCGTCGGAGGACATGGTGATGCGGTCGCTGTCGGCGCCGTTTTTCAGGCAGTAGGCCACCTTGTGAGAGGCGGGTTCTTCTGAGATGGCGGGGTCGGAGGCCGTGATGTCCACGTTGCCGCCCATCCCGGCCAGACGGATGCCCTGGCTCAGCAGGGAGACGTTGCGGCCCATGTGGGTGGGGACGAAGGTCTTGACGGGGATCTCGGTGTTCTCCAGGGCGTAAAAGACGTCGTTGAGCATGTTGGCGCCGGAGCCCATGTGCATGCACAGCATGCCGGCCTTGCCGGAGATCAGGCCGCCCATGCGGGTGTCGGAGGCCAGGCGGATCAGCTCCTCCTTCGTCAGGTTGGAGGCGCGGTGGTCGCTGACGGCGACCTTGCAGCCGATGATCTCATCGAACAGCGCGATGTCCTTGATGACGCTGCCCGTGATGGTGGGGCTGGGGTACTGATAGGAGCCCGTGAGCATGTAGGCGGTCATGCCCTCCTCGTTGAGGGCCTGGACCTTGGCCAGCAGGTTTTCGAGGCTGCGGGTGATGCCGTCGGTGCCCAGCAGGCCCACGCAGGTGGTGACGCCGTTGGTCAGCAGCTCGCTCAGCTTGATCTCGGGCACGCGGGAGGACGGGCCCTGCTCGCCGCCGCCGCCCGTGACGTGGACGTGGATATCGATGAGGCCCGGCGTGACGGCCATGCCCATGGCGTCGTAGACGTCCACCTCGGGCAGGTCCTCGTAGCCCTGGATGTCCTCGTCGATGCGGGCGATCTTCTGATCGACGATCAGGATGTCGCGCAGGCCGAGATGCTCGGGGGCGTAGACGTCGGCGTTCTTGATGAGTTTGATCAGCTTTTCCATAGATATTCCCCTCCGTAAGAAAGAATGATCGATCCTTCCTCTATTGTAGCAAAGGCGCTTTGTGATTTCAACCGCGTCAGCCCCTCAGCATCTCGCACAGGGCGACGAAATCCTGCTCCGCGCCGTAGGACGCGAAGGAAAACTGCTGGTATTCGCCGCGGTCGCGCTGCCAGTAGAGATACGTCCAGGGGCCCGCGTCGCCGCTGGCGACGGATTCCTCCCGGCTCACGACTGTCCCGCCCGCGACGCAGGTCAGGAACGCGTCCCACTGCTCGTCCGTCAGCGCGGCCGTGCCGGTGACAGTGGCGTCCTGCTCGGTCAGCGGCCAGTGGTCGCCCTCCCGCGTCTCGTGGAAGAACAGGCGCCTGCCGTCCTCGACGAAAAAACGGTACCGCTGGTACGCGGGCGGGTTCGTGGAGGACGAATAAGTCCAATAAAAGTCGGTGATCTCCTCGTTTTTGATCGATTTGCCGACGACGTATTCACGATGGCCGAACAGCCTCATGGCGATCCCTCCGCACAGCGCGAGGGCCAGTAGCAGCGCCGCCGCGGCCCACAGGCGTTTCTTCCCCATGATCTCGATCAGATCCCACAGAGGACGCTGCCCAAAAGGGCGATGCGGCGGATATACTGATCGACGTAGATGAACTCATCAGGGGTATGCGCGCCGTCGCCGATGGTGCCCATGCTGTCCAGCGTGGGGACGCCGTAGGAGGAGGTGAAGTTGCCGTCGCTGCAGCCGCCGACGAACTGGTAGCCGAAGTGCATGTCGAGCTTGTCGCCGCAGGCCTGGGCCAGCCTGACAAGGGCCATGTTGTCCTCCGTCTCCATGAAGGGAGGCTTGGGAGCGCGGGAGACGACCTCGCGGGTGGCGCCGGGGACGGTGCAGACGTAGTTGAGGATGGCGTCGTTGACGCGGTCCATCTCTTCAAAGGTCTTGACGCGGCAATCCACCTGGAAGACGGCGGTGTCGGGGACGATGTTGACCTTGGAGCCGCCGCTGCAGACGCCGACGTTGAGCGTGGTGCCCTTGTCATAATCGGTGAGCGTGTGGATGAACTGGATCTCCCGGGCCATCTCCTCGATGGCGTTGACGCCCAGCTGGTGAGCGTTACCCGCATGGGCTGCCTTGCCGTGGATCGTCACGGTGAAGTTGAGGCCGCCCTTGCGGCCGGATTTCAGGTCGCCGTTGTTGATGCAGGGCTCGCAGATCAGCGCGGCCCTGGCGCCCAGGACGTGCTCCCTGATGGGCTCCTTGGACTCGCCGCTGCCTGTTTCCTCGTCGCCGTTGAAGAGGAAGACGAGCTTCTTGCCGGGGTCGATGCCCAGGTCCTTGAAGGCCTTGGCGTTCCAGATCGCGGAGACGAGGCCGCTCTTCATATCGTAGACGCCGGGGGCGTACCAGCGATCGCCCTCACGGCGGCAGCGGAAGGAGCCCGCCGGGTGGACGGTGTCATAATGGCCGATCAGCGCGACGAACTGCTCGCCCGCGCCCTGCTCGAAGTGCACGACGCTGTGGCCGTTCTCACCGCCCAGCTCCACGGCGTCCGCGCCCACACGCTCCTTGATGATGGTCTTGAGGACCTCTCGGACCTTTTTCAGGCCCTCGATATCCGCGGTGTCGGCCTCGCAGGCCACCAGCTTCTCCAGATCAGAGAAGATCTCCTGCTCATGCTCCTGAAAATACGCCAGCAGCTTCTGTTCCAATTCCATAGCGATGCTCCTTTTCATCATATTCTGTGCTTTTTTACAGTATAGCAGAAAAGGCGGGGATTGTAAAACGGAAGATCGCCAAACCGCAAAAAGAGTGCAAAAAGCCCCCGCGCCGAAGCGCGGGGTCGCATATCTGGCGCAAATCAGGATTTGCGCCAAGGCAAGGGCACGCAGGCGAAAGGGCCTCCGCATGTTCGGGCCGGTCCGCCGCAGCGCACGCCCTTCCGGGCGCACGTTTGCAGACCGGAAGGTGTATTTTGGGCGGCGCATGTCCGCCCAAAATACAATCCGATACTGCTCGCTGCGCGAGTATTTCTGTTTTCGAAATAGGAAAAGCCCCCGCGCCGAAGCGCGGGGGCTTGATTCAGACTACTTGCTCAGTCCAAACCCTTGAACGTTACTTATTTCGCGTCGAAGGAGAAGGGGCCGATGCGGTCAGCCTTGACGCCGCCGACGAACACATCGATGTACAGGTCGGTAGCCTCAGAGCCGGTGTAGGTGAAGGTGGTGCCGTCGAACTCAAAGCCGCCGAACTCGTTGTAGGAGTTGTTGACCATACGATAGGCCTTCACGGTGATGGCCTTGTCGCCGGCGTTCTCGACAACGATGTCAACGGTGTTGTTGGTCAGGTTGGTGTACGTGACCTTGGTGCTGCCGGCGACAGTGTCAGGCTTGACTTCCTTGTCCTCGTGGCCGACAACCCAGACCTTGGTGACCAGGGTCTTGTTGTCCTTGTTGTTCTCGAAGACGACATAGTCGTTCTTCTCGACGGAGCCCTCAACGCCATCATCGGTGATGTCGTAGATCTTGGCATCCTCAGCATAGTAGTGGTAACCGTCAGCGGTCTGGAAGTACAGATCCTTGGAGGCGGTGACCAGAACCTTCTCAGACTTCAGGTTGATGTCGCTGTACTTCAGGCTGCTCCAGGAGGTCAGCTCGTCATCCTTGGTCTCGATGATGTAAGCGCCCTCAGCCATGTCAGCCTTGACCTGAGCGGACGTCAGCTTGTTGTCGGAGAACTTGTAGTTAACGGTCTCGCCGTCAACAAACAGGGTAACCCAAGTGCCCTTGCTGTTCTGGTAGGACGTGCCATTGAAGAAGGCATAGACGTCGTCGGTGACCAGATCGGCATCCAGGACATAGATGGTGTTGGCCAGCTTCTTGTTGAAGACCATCAGGGCGTTAGCGTTGTCCTCGGTAACGTTGATGTTCTTGTAACCGGTAACGGTGTTGATCTTGCCGTCGTCCTCATTGACGGTAACCAGCTGCGTCTTGGAGTTCAGGACGAAGGAGGTGTCGCCGCCGAAGTCGCCGGAGGTCTTCTTGTTGAACTTAACGTTGGCGCCGTAGACAGCCTTGGCCTCATCCTTATCCAGAGCGACCAGGACGACTTCGTCGTCATCATTCAGGTAGTAGCCGTAGAAAGCGCCGGCCAGGCCAAGCTTGGTGTCGACCTTGCTCCACTTGCCTTCGGCCTTGAACTGGGTCTGCTTCACGCCGTCAACAGTCTTGACGCGGGTAGGCAGGGGCAGGACTTCGATGCCGGTGCCATCGAGGTACAGGACCTCAACAACAGCAGCGCGGGTGGTCAGGAGGCTATCGCCGCGGCCCTGATCGCGCAGGACGTAGACATAACCATCCAGCTCATCCTCAGCCTCTTCCTCGACGACCAGGCCGATCATGTAGCCGTACTCATCGAGCACGACGGCCAGAGTGTCGTCATAGTTGGCTTCGTTAACGAACCAGTTAGCGGACTTGGTGTACTTGGTGCCTTCCAGGTTGACATAGTTGGAGCCAACGGTATCCAGCTTGCCGACTTCCTTCTCGGCCAGCTTCATGGACTGGATGTCACCATCAGCGTAGGTAACCAAGACATAGTCGTCCTTGTTGTACTCAACGCCGGTCTCATACACGGAGGCCTTCTTGTCGTCGGCAGCCATGTAGATCTCGACCTCGGTCTCGCCGTCCTCAGAGTCGGCGGTGACCTTAGCCAGGTAAGTGTCGATGACGACCAGGGTGACGTTCTCCTCGTCCTCATCCAGATAAGCCTCAACCAGAACGCCGTTGCCGCCGATCTTGGTGCCCAGGCCCTTCTTCAGCTGGAAGTCAGCCTGATCCTTGCCGTTGCGGACGACGGTAGCCATGACGGTCTTGGTCAGGCCCAGGTCGGCGTAGATGGCAGAGCTCTTAACTTCCTTGGTGTAGGTAGCGTCGGGAGCATCATGATAGGTGTCGGTGATCTTGTTGTTCTTCTTAGCCCAATAGTGGCTGGCGCGGCCGAAATCATCAACAGTGCCCTTGCTGTTCAGGTTGTACAGCTCGGCGCCGAGGGTGTAGTCCTCGTCGAACTTGCGGATGCTGTTGAAAACGGTGCCGGAGTAATACTCTTCAGCGTCCTTGGAATACTTGACGGTCATAACACCGGTCAGAGTATTGAAGGCGTACAGAGCAGCCTCTTCGCGCTTGCAGGGGTTGGACAGGACGACGTCTTCATTGCCGTCGAAGATGTCCAGCTTCAGAGCCAGGCTGTTGACAGCGCTCTCCCAGTTGGGGCCATTGAACTCGCCCAGCTGGTTGTAACCAACGGCGCAGAGCAGCATCTTGGCGAACTGAGTAGCGGTCAGCTGATCGGCAGGACCGAAGTTGCCATTGCCGTAGCCGCCGACGATGTTCTCGCTGACGCAGTAAGCGATGTAACCAGCGCTCCAGCGGTTAGCAGCGACGTCATCGAAGGGAGCCTTGGAAGTGCTCAGGTTATCGGCAGCCTTCTGGCCAAGCATCAGATAAGCAACGATCTTGGCGCCCTGCTCACGGGTCAGGGTATCGGTGGGCATGAAGTTGCCGGCATTACCCTCGAGAACACCCAGAGCAGTCAGAGTGTCGACAGCTTCAACATAAGTGATGTCGTCGCTGTCCTTGTAATCCTTCACGCCGGCGGCGTTGGCGGTGACCATCAGACCGAGGGCCATAGCCAGAACCAGCACGAACGCGAGATTACGCTTCAGAATTCTCATGTTCTGTTCCTCCTTATAATATTTCGCCCTTGCGGGCAACAGACGCGTTGGCAGATAGCTCTACCGCGGACGTTCTGTTTTCGTGATTATATTAGCACAAGCGCTTCGGCCCTGTCAATCGCGGAAACGGGTTTGTAACACAACTGAAACATGGGTCTTCGCCGTGCCGAGTGAGCTCATCATACACGGCGCGGGGCGAAAATGCAAGCGAGAAACACATATTATAATATAAATGTAAAGAAGCGCCCCGGAGGCTCCGGGGCGCTTCGTATAATGCGTATTGATTAAGGTTGTTGAGGCTCCTGATCGGGTGCCGCGGGCTGCTGGGGCCGGGCGGGATCGTCCCAGTACCACCAGGGCCAGGGCCAGCCGGGATGACCGGGGTGGCCGGGATGGCCGGGATGGCCGGGCTGCTCCGGGTCCTCGGGCTGTTCAGGCTCCTCAGGCTGCTCAGGCTCCGTCGGCTCGACGGGCTGCTCGGGTTTCTCGGG
>SVKN01000035.1 GCA_015068445.1 Oscillospiraceae bacterium
TCGAACTCATAGCCGTCCAGGGCGTCCAGCAGGATGCGCGCCTCGTAAAGGTGGCCCTTGACGAAGGGCGTGCCGGGGTTCAGAACGGCGTTGTCGGTGACGTCGAACCACTGGACGCCGCCGGAATAACCGAGGTAGCCTGGCGTTGCGGCGTACGGCGCGTCTGCGGGGACCTGCGGGGCGCGGTCGGCCTCCAGACCGGCCTGCGGCTGACGGATGGTCACCTGCACGAGGCTGACGCGGATGCCGCCGCAGGGCTCCGGGAAATCGTACCGCAGCGTCAGCTCATGGCGGGGATCCGCGCTTTCGGGCTCCACGGTCAGGCCGTTGATCGTGCACGAAACGGCGGACTGGCCGCCGGAGACGGAAAACTCATAGCCCGTGTCGGGTCCCATGACCGCCATGACCGAATAAGCGTGGCCCTTGACGAAGACGTCATCGGGCTCGAGGTATTCGTTCGTCGTGCGGTCATACCAGGCGACACCGTGCTGATAGCCGCCGCCCGTCACGTCCTTGACCACGCAGTCCGGGGTGAGGACGTTGTCGGGCTGATACGTCGGCGTCCTGCCGCCCTCGGGCGGCGCGAAATCGACGGAGACGTCGGTGAGAAGCTCGTTGCTGCAGTGGAAAAGCACCGTGGCAGAGGCCCAGCCGTACGTATCGCCGAAGGCGACAGCGGCAGGCTGGCCGTTGACCGTACCGTCGGCCTTCGGATCGAACTCATAGCCCGGTTCGGCGGTGACCCAGACCTTGACCGTGTAGTCCTTCCCCGCCTCGAAGACGTCTCCGGACTTCATGGCCTTGCCGTCCAGGAGCCACTGGACGCCGTGATAGACGCCGGCGCTTTCTTTATTATGAGAGGTGTAGACGTCACAGCCGTCCCCCGTGACGCTCAGGCCGCCGTAAGAGGGGCTCTGCCCCGCCCTGGGCGGAGTGACGCCCTGAACGGCGAAGCTGCTCACGGTCTGCGCCTGGGCGGGAGAGAACCTGTACTCCAGCACGAGGTATCTGGCGAAGTCCCCCGACGGGACCGCGAAGGACTGGGTGACGATCTGGGCGTCGGCGCCGTTGATCGTCTGGGCCGCGAGATCGTAGCCCGCCGTCCCCACGGGGAACAGAAAGCCGCTGTCGGCCTCCAGGATCACGCGGACGCTGTACTGGCGGCCGGGGAGGAAGACGTCGGTGTCCTTCATGATCTGCTTCAGCGTCTCGTCGTACCAGCGGACGCCGCCGTGATACCCGGAGAGGGCGACGCCCTCGGAGCCGGTGCTCGTAAAGCCGCTGACGCTGTATCCGGGGCTGACGACCTCCGCCGTATAAGCGGGCGTCTCGCCGCCCAAAGGCGTTTTCACGTTC
The DNA here is from genome assembly GCA_015068445.1 of Oscillospiraceae bacterium. Lineage (GTDB taxonomy): Bacteria > Bacillota > Clostridia > Oscillospirales > Butyricicoccaceae > RGIG1902. The sequence goes on from SVKN01000035.1 coordinate 1,357, forward strand.
GTCACGTCGGCGAAGAGGATCTTCTGCGTGACAGGGTCCGGGAAATCGTAGGTCACGAAGATATAGGTGTTCGGATCCAGCGCGTTCGACTGAACCGAGACGTTCTCGTCGCCGTTCACCCGCGCCGTGCCATGGAACGCGGGGGTCAGATCGGCCCAGAAGCCGTAGTAGGCCTGGTTGACCTGCAGCGCCACGGTCACGGAGTATCGATGGCCCCTCTGGAAGACTGCGGCGGCGTTCATGCCGGTGTTCGTCGTGCGGTCATACCAGGCGACGCCCTTCACGAAATCGCGGTAGGCGCCGCTGATATACTCGGCACCGCCCTGCGCTTCGTTGACATAGAACGGCGTATGGTCATAGATGCCCTCAGGATCGCGGACGATGGACGAGGCAGCGGCCGGCTTGTCTCCCGCGTAAAACGCCGGGATCTCAAGATCGACATAAGCCACGCCCTCCTTGAGCGACTTGAAGGATAAGCTCACCTGGATGACGCGGTAATTGTCCTGCTCGTAGGCCTTGCTGACCGTTGCGGTCTGGCCGTTGACACGAGCGGTGACGCTGTGCTTGGTGCCGTTGTAGCTGAACTTATACCCGTCTGCGGTCTCAAGCCACATGTAAACTGTATAGGTGTGACCCTTTACGAAGGGCTTGACATCGTCTTTGTAGATAGGCTCTTTGGCCGTTTCGTCGTACCACCAGACGGTGTCAGCGCCCTGCTTGAGGTGATAGTCAGACGAATAGCATTTGATCGCGTACTGCGGATTGCAGTAGGCATAAGGCCACTCGATCTGCACGCTCACGCTGCTGACGTTCTCCACGGCCAGCGCCTGCAGCGGCAGCAGCTGCATCAGCAGCGATGCGCACAGCAGCAGGCCCAGCAGCTTCTTTTTCATCATCATGTCCCCTTTTCGGTCAGATGGATGGAATTGCCTTGGTTTCCGCTTCCATTATAGCAGAGTTTTTTGCGTTCATCAACAAGTCTGTTGACGGGCGTCGGAAACCATGGTATGATAATGGTTAGTAATTGCTAACCGGAGGCGCCGCATGAAATATCACATTGAAAAGGACTCCGTGCAGGAGACGCTCGTCATCCCTCTGTTCGGGCGGATGATCTGCTCACAGCGGTTCCCCGCCCTGTTTTCCGATCCGGAGGCGGAGCGCATCTGCCGGAGCCTCGATTACGATTTCGAGAGCAAACGGAAGAAGATGGAGTCGGCCGTCGGGCTGTTCGGCGCGCTGGAGGTGGCCCAGCGGCAGTACGACCTGCTGTGGGAGGTGCGGGACTATCTCAGATCCCACCCGGAGGCCGCGGTCGTCAATCTGGGCTGCGGGCTGGACGACAGCTTCCGCAAGGCGGACAACGGGACGTGCAAAGGCTATAACCTCGACTTTCCCGACGTCATCAGCGTCCGCAATGAGCTCCTGCCGCCGGCGGACCGGGAGGAAAACATTTCTTGCGACCTCAATGACTACCGCTGGATGGACCGTATCGACGGCAGCGGCGGCGCCGTCTTCTTCGCCTCCGGCGTGTTCTACTACCTCCGGACCGCGGAGGTCGCGGCACTGCTGGAGGCGCTGGCGAAGCGCTTCCCCGGCGGCGTGATCGTCTTTGACTCCTGCAACCGCCGCGGGGCGCGGATGATGACGAAGACGTGGCTCAAGGAGGCCGGAATCAAGGACGTGGACACGCTGTTCTCACTGGAGGACCCTGCGGAGCTGCACAGATGGAGCCGCCGTTTCTCCTCCGTCACCAGCCGCAGTTACATGCGCGGCTACCGGGACATCTACCAGGACGTGAGCGCGTTCCACAAGGTGATGATCCGCTTCTGTGACAGCTTCGTCAACATGCGCATCGTTCGCGTTTCGTTTGCGGAATAGCGTCAAAAAGCGCCCCGATTGGGGCGCTTTTCTTATGAGCGGCGGCTCATGAGGACGCCGAGGGCCAGCCAGAAGAAGGGTGTTGAGCAAGGCGACGCGAGGCCGACCAGCGCCTGCACGGCGTAAGCGGCCGCGCCGCAGCCGCAGGCGGCGGCGACGGGGTCGTTCGGAGCCGCTCTGAACCAGCGAACGCAGGCGGCGATGAGCGCCAGCAGATAGAATACAAGGGCCGGGACGCCCTGATCGGCGAGGATCTCCAGATACTCGTTGTGGGCGTTGTCCACTACGGTGCGGCGGGTGCGGCCCGCCTCGTCGTCATAGCGCTCGAAGGCGGCGTCGGTGCGCAGGCCGAGGGTGTCCGGCCCGCCGCCCAGGATCGGGCGTTCCGGGACGAGCGCCAGCGTTTTGCGCCAGATGTACACGCGGCCGGAGCCGAAGCTGTCGTCCAGCTCGCCGTGAAGGATGGCCGCGGCCTCCCCTGCCGTCCCTCCGAGACGAGGGCCGACGGCGTAAAGGAGCAGACAGCCTGCGATCACCGCGGCCAGAAGGATCAGCGCGGCGCAGAGCTTGCTTTTTTTCGTTTTCATCAGCGCGGCGGGCAGCAGCGCAAAGCCGCCTGCGAGGCCGAGGAAGCACCCGGCCACGGACATGCCCGCGGCGACGGCCGCGCTGATCGCCGCGGGGATCAGCAGCAGGAACCGCAGCCGGTCCCTGCCGCGCAGCGCCAGAACGATACAGACGGGGATCGCGGCGCAGAATACGCCGGACAGCAGGTCGATGTTGCCGACGGTCCCGAGGAACGCCCCGGCATAGCGCTTATGGGCGTCGAAGTACGTCATCCCCGCGGGGTAGAGTGTGAAGGGGTTGTATCCGGCCAGCTGGACGAAGGCGAAGACGCCGTTCAGCGTCAGCGCGGCGCCCAGCAGCAACGCCAGGCGGCGGTCGGGGGTGAGCAGATGCTCCGTCAGGATGCAGGACAGGCAGAGGATCGTGACCGTCACAAAGCCGATGCGGCGGCTGCCGCCCCAGAAGGCGGCGGCGCGGAAGGGCGACAGGAGCGTCGATAATGCGCTCCAGCTCCAGAAGGCCAGCAGGCAGACGTCGAAAAACGACAGCTTTGGGCGTGTCAGCTTCGGCAGCGGCTGCCCGCCGATGATCGCCAGCTCCAGCCGCAGCAGCGCCCCGCCGCCGAAGCAGAGCAGGAACAAGGCGCACAGCAGACGCCACTTGCTCCCCGTGATGGCGGCGTAGCCCTCAAAGCCCGGGAACAGCAGGTGCAGCGAGCATACAGACGCTGTGTAAAGCCATGCGGCTTGCCGGAGCACCGTCGTCTTTTTCATCCGTCTTCCCTCCCTTTTTCATGAAAATGCCCCGCGTGAGCGGGGCGTTCGTGCGTGAGAGACTGTTATTCCTCTTCCTTGATGCCGAAGATGCGGCGCTTGCAGGCCAGGCCGGTGGGCGTGATGGCCAGGCCGCCCTCGGCGGTCTCGCGGATGCAGGTGGGCATGACGCTGCCGATCTGGAACATGGCGTCGATGACCTCGTCGGGCGGGATGACGCTGTTGATCCCGGCCAGGGACATGTCGCAGGCCGTGATGGCCAGGGACGCGTAGACGCCGTTGCGCTTGACGCAGGGCACCTCCACGAGGCCCGCCACGGGGTCGCAGGCGAGGCCGAGGGAGTTCTTGAGGGCCAGCGCGGCGGCGTTCATCACCTGGGTATGATTGCCGCCCAGCAGATAGGCCAGCGCGCCGGCCGCCATGGCGGCGGCGCTGCCGCACTCGGCCTGACAGCCGCCGGCGGCGCCGGAGACGGAAGCGCGGGTGGCGATGACGGCGCCGATGCCCGAGGCGACGATCATGCTGTGGACGATGTCGGTGTCGAGATAGCCGAACTCCTCCTGCGCGGCGATGAGGACGCCCGGAAGTATGCCGGAGGCGCCGGCGGTGGGCGCGGCGACGATGACGCCCATGGAGGCGTTCTGCTCGTTGGTGGCGATGGCGTAGGCCACGGCCTTGGCGTTGAAATCGCTGAGGATCGAGCGGCCATCCTGCCAGCGCTTGTAATAGCGGTAGGCGTCGCCGCCGGTCAGGCCGCTGAGGGACTTTCCGTCCTCCTGCAGCCCGGCGCGGGCCGCCTGCTTCATGACCTGATATGTCTTTTCCACGCGGTGGATCAGCTGGTCAACGGGGACGCCGCTGTCCTGAAACTCCGCCTGGAGGATATATTGCCACAGGGCCTGCCGGTTGTGCGCGGCCCCGGTGAGGATCGATTCGATGCTTGAGATCTTCATGACACGGCCCCCTTCTAAAACTTTTCGATGGCGACGACGCCGATGACGTTGTCCAGCGCCTGCAGCTTCCCGACGGTATCGGGATCGACGGAGACGTCGGTCTCGATGACGATGACCGTGTCGCCGGCGCGGCGCTCGCGGTCGAGATACAGCGTGCCGATGTTGTAGCCGCAGTCGTTCATCACCTTGGCGATGGAGTAGAACGTGCCGATGACGTCGCGGCCGAAGACGATCAGCGTGTCGGCGCGGCACTGGACCGAGACCTCGAAGCCGTTGATTTCGGAGAGGCGGATCGCGCCGCCGCCCACGGATTCGGCGCGGATGCGCACGTGGTTGTGCTCAGAGCTGGCGTCGATGACGACGGTGTTGGGATGGTAGCGGGGGTTCTCACCCGTGGAGATCGTGTATGCGAGCCCCATCTCCCCTGCCAGCTCCAGACTGTCGCGGACGCGGACGTCGTCGGTGCCGAAGCCCAGCAGGCCGCCGACCACGGCCTTGTCGGTGCCGTGGCCCTTGTACGTAGAGGCAAAGGAGCCGTAGAACGTGATGTCTGCCTTCTTGACGTCCTCCTTGAGGATGGTGCGGCAGGCGAGGCCGATGCGCACGGCGCCGGCCGTATGCGACGAGGACGGGCCGACGGTGATCGGGCCCAGCATATCAAACATACTGACGGACATATTGCACCTCTTTTCCGCCTGTGCGGCGGGTTATTGTCAGTCGAGGAAATCCTTGAGCTTCTTCGAGCGGCTGGGGTGGCGCAGCTTGCGCAGCGCCTTCGCCTCGATCTGGCGGATGCGCTCGCGGGTGACGTTGAACTCCTTGCCCACCTCTTCCAGCGTGCGGGCGCGGCCGTCCTCGATGCCGAAGCGCAGGCGCAGGACCTTTTCCTCCCGCGGCGTCAGGGTCTTGAGGACCTCCAGCATCTGCTCCTTGAGCAGCGTGAAGGACGCGACCTCGGCGGGCTCGGGCGCGTCGTCGTCGGGGATGAAGTCGCCGAGGTGGCTGTCCTCCTCCTCGCCGATGGGCGTTTCCAGAGAGACGGGCTCCTGAGCGATCTTGAGGATGTCGCGGACCTTCTGCACGGGGATGTTCATCTCCTCGGCGATCTCCTCGGGGGTGGGATCGTGGCCCAGCTCCTGCAGCAGCTGACGGGAGACGCGGATGACCTTGTTGATCGTCTCGACCATGTGGACCGGGATGCGGATGGTCCTGGCCTGGTCGGCGATGGCGCGGGTGATGGCCTGGCGGATCCACCAGGTGGCGTAGGTGGAGAACTTGTAGCCCTTGGTGTAATCGAACTTCTCCACGGCCTTGATCAGGCCCAGGTTGCCCTCCTGGATCAGGTCGAGGAAGAGCATGCCGCGGCCCACGTACTTCTTGGCGATGCTGACGACCAGGCGGAGGTTGGCCTCGGCCAGACGCTTCTTGGCGTTCTCGTCGCCCTCCAACATGCGCTTGGCCAGCTCGATCTCCTCATCTGGGCTCAGCAGATCGACCTTGCCGATCTCCTTGAGGTACATGCGCACGGGGTCGTCGATAGCAAGGCCCTCGGTGAGGGCGCTGTCGTCGCTGATCTCCTCCTCGGTGAGTTCCTCGTCGGGGATATCCTCCACATCGAGGAAGTCGTCGCCGGTGTCGATGACGGGAGGCTCGGCCATCAGGTCCTCCTCCTCCATGATGATCTCGACGCCCATCTTGTCAAGCGCGTCGTACAGGCGATCCTGCTGGTCGCCGTCCATCTCCATCTCCTCCACCAGCTTGTTGATCTCCTTGACGGTGACCTTGGCGGATTTGCGGCACTTTTCGACGAACTCCTGCACCATTTCGGCCTTGTTTACCTTGTTGTTGGTGTTCTCGGCTTCGCTCATATCATTAACCCTTTCTCTCTCGTTTTTGGTTGAGTATCTCCAAAAGCCTGCGGTCGCCGTCCATGGACGACCGGGCCTTTTCTTCCTTGATGACCCTGATGTAATCCTCCAGCTCCCGCCGCTCGTCCTGCGAGACGACACGGCCGGACAGCACGCCCGTCAGGTGGCGCGCCTCGTTTTCCTCCAGCCCGGCCATCAGCGCGGCCACGGAGACGTCGCCGGTCCGGGCGGCGTCCAGCGCCTTGCGGTAGATGTTGCCGAGGAAGTCGGAAGAGAAGTCCTCCGGCGTCAGCAGCTCCTCCGCCCGCTCCAGCAGCGCGCGGTCCTCCAGCACGATGGCCAGCAGCTTTTCCTCGCACACCGCGGAGCGCGGGTTTTTGTACCGCAGGCCCTGCTCCTTCGGCTGGACGGCGCGGACGGGCTGCAGCGCCGCGGCGTCGGATTTCTTCTTTTCCCGCCTGCTGCGGGCGGTGAAGGCGCGCTTGACCTCGGCCGCCATGACGGTGGAGGCGATACCCGTCTCCTGCGCCACCATGTGGCTGACGATCTCGCGCTCCACGGGGCTTGCCACCGTGGCGATGTACTCGGCGGCCTCCTTGAGGTACTGGATCTTCTGGGCGTCCACGTCGAGATCGTACTTCGCCTTGATGACGGCCAGCCGGTATTCGCTGTCGCTCTGGGGGTTGTCCAGCAGCAGCGCGAAGGCTTCGCGGCCGTTCGATTTGATGTATTCGTCGGGGTCCTTGGCCCCGGGGATCTTCAGCACCTTCACCTGCAGTCCGGCGCTGTTCAGCAGGTCGATGGCCCGCTGGGCCGCGCGCTGTCCGGCGGCGTCGGAATCGTAGGAGATGACGACCTCCTCGGCGTAGCGGCCCATGAGGCGGCACTGATCCGGCGTCAGCGCCGTGCCCAGCGAGGCGACGGCACAGTCGAAGCCCGCCTGATGCAGGGCGATGACGTCCATATACCCCTCCGCGAGGATCAGCCGCTTGCCCTTCGTCTTCTTGGCGAAGTTCATGGCGAAGAGGTTCCGGCTCTTGCTGAACACGGGGGTGTCGCCGGAGTTGAGGTATTTCGGCCCGTCGCCGTGGGTGATGCGGCCGCCGAAGGCGATGACGTTGCCGCGGATGTCGATGATCGGGAACATCACGCGGTCGCGGAAGGCGTCATACAGCCCGCCGGAGCGGTTCTTTTTGGCCAGCCAGGCGTCCTCCAGCTCGTATTTGGTGTAGCCCTTCTCCAGCATGGCCTTTGTCAGCCGATCCCAGTCGGGATGGGCGTAGCCGAGGCCGAAGGAGGTGATCGTCTTGCGGCTGAGACCGCGGTCCAGCAGGTACTGTAAAGCCCCGCGGCCTTCCTCGCTCATCAGCTGCTCGTGGTAGAAGCGCGCCGCCTCCCGGTTGAGGTGGAGCAGGCGGTCGCGGTGCTGGCGGGCCTTGTCGGCGCCGCCGTCCTCCTCGGGCATGGTCATGCCGGCCAGATCGGCCAGGAAGCGCACAGCCTCCACGAAGGGGAGGTTCTCCTCCTTCATGATGAAGGAGATGACGTTGCCGCCCTCGCCGCAGCCGAAGCAGTGGTAGAATTGCTTATCGGCGGAGACGTGGAAGGAGGGCGTCTTTTCGTTGTGGAACGGACAGAGGCCCACGTACCCAGAGCCGGAACGCTTCAGGGAAACGTAGCGCGAAACGATCTCCACGATGTCGCTGCGGAAGATCAGCTCGTCCAAAAAACTCTGCGGTAACGGCATTGTCCGCTCCTTTCTGAAGTATATGCTTCCGGATGATGGTTTCGCATCCATCATACCGGAAGAGATATCCCTAAAAAGGGACAGTTGAACGCTGCGGCGATATCAGTATTTCGCCCAGCCCTTGGGGACGAAGATGTCCTCGTAGCGGACGATGGCGAACCGATCTGTCATGCCGGCGATGTAGTCCCGGACGGTGTCGTTGACGCCGTATTTCTCCAGGGACGGCCGCATGTCCTGCGGCAGCTTGTCGGGATTTTTGCAGAAATAGTCGTACAGGCGCTTGAGGATGTCGATGCCCTTGGACTCCTCGCTCTTGGCGCGGGGGTTGCGGTAGACCTTTTCGAAGAGGAACTCCCGCAAGTCGTCCATGGCCTTCTGATATTCGTCGACGAGGCCGATGCGGCGAGTCTGCTCGCCGTAGTCGATCATGTTGACCACCAGCGTGTTGATGCGCATGCTGTGGCGGTTGCCGAGGACGTCGGAGATATCGTCGGGGATGTCGCGCTCGCTGAGGATGTCGCCGCGGATGGCGTCGTCGATGTCGTGGTTGATGTAGGCGATGCGGTCGGCAAAGCGGATGATCTGGCCCTCCAGCGTCTCGGGCAGCGCCGCGCCCGTGTGGCGCAGGATGCCCTGCCGAACCTCATACGTCAGGTTGAGGCCGCGGCCGTCCTTCTCCAGCCGCTCGACGATACGCAGCGAATGCTCGTTGTGACGGAAGCCGCCGGGATGGACGTCGTTGAGGGCCGACTCCCCGGCGTGGCCGAAGGGCGTGTGGCCCAGATCGTGGCCCATGGCAATGGCCTCGGCCAGGTCCTCGTTGAGGGCCAGGGCGCGGGCGATGGTGCGGGAGATCTGAGAGACCTCCAGCGTGTGGGTCAAGCGCGTGCGGTAGTGGTCGCCCTCGGGGGCGAGGAAGCACTGGGTCTTGTGCTTGAGGCGGCGGAAGGATTTGCTGTGGATGATGCGGTCGCGGTCGCGCATGAAGCAGGTGCGCACGTCGTCGGGCGGCTCGGCCCGTTCCCTGCCCCGGCTGTTTTCGGACAGGCAGGCGCGGGGGGACAGCAAAAGCTCCTCGTTGTGTTCCAGACGCTGACGCACGTTCACAGGCCGACACCTCCACATTTTTCGGTTCTATTACTATAATACGAAGCCGGAGGCCGGTTTTCTTCCTCCGGCGCAAAATTATTTGATTTTTCTGGCGAACATGGTCTGCTCCCCCGCCTGCGGCGTCACCGTGCCGTTGGTCAGATCGACGATGTCGGCGCGGAAGGACTCGAAGCGCTCCAGCGGCAGGAACAGGTCGAAGGTGACGTCCGCACCGTATTCGACGTTCTTTTCCGCGGCCTCATAGGTCGGGAAGCGGTTGCGGAGGAGCTCCATGAGATTGTAGGGGCACGTGAGCGCGACGCGGACGTGGGGCTCCATGACGGCGATGCCCGCCGCGTCCAGCGCCTGCTTGGCCGATTTGCCGAAGGCGCGGGTCAGCCCGCCGGCGCCCAGCTTGATCCCGCCGAAATAGCGCACCGTGATGCACAGCGCGTCGAAGACCTCCTCCTTGCGGAACATGTCCAGCGTCGGCATGCCGGCCGTGCCCTGCGGCTCGCCGTCGTCGGAGAAGCGCATGGAGCCGTCCCGGAGGATATAGGCGTAGGCGATGGTGCTGGCGTCCCAGTATTTCTTGCGCCAGACGGCCAGCAGCTCGACAGCCTCCTGGGCCGTGGTGATGCGGAAAACGTGGCTGATGAAGCGGGACTTCTTCTCGATATAGACGTCCTCGCCCTCGCCTGCGGGGACGAGATAGGGCTTTACAGCATCCATTCCTCTTTTTCCTCCAGTTCGGGCAGGTACTTTTTCAGGCGGCCCTGAGTCTTTTTGTCGCAGACGGCCTCGATCTCGATGCCCTGCTCGCCGTAGTCAGCCCGCAGGACGTTGGCCTCGCGGTAGAGGGAATCAAGCACCGCGCCGTCGGAATACGGCAGGATGAAGCTGACCTTCCGCGTCCCCTCGTCGAGGATGTCGACGATCTTCCGATACAGGTCCTCGAGGCCCGTGCCGCGGAGGGCGGAGCAGTAGACGGCGCCCGTTCGCCGGGGCAGCATGGACTCATGGATCTTGTCCACCTTATTGAATACGGTGATGCGCGGAGTCCCGGCGGCGCCCAGCTCCTCCACCAGCTGCTCCACCACCTCGGACTGCTCCTCCCACAGCTCGTCGGAGGCGTCCACCACGTGGATAAGGATGTCGGCGTAAGTCAGCTCCTCCAGCGTGGCGCGGAAGGCGTCCACCAGATTGTGGGGCAGGTTGCGGATGAAGCCGACGGTGTCGGAAACGAGCAGCGGACGGCCGTCTGGCAGCGTCATCTGGCGCGTGGTGGGGTCCAGGGTGTCGAAGAGGCGGTCGTTGGCCTGGATGCCCGCGCCCGTCAGCGTGTTCAGCAGCGTCGATTTCCCGGCGTTCGTATAGCCGACGATGCACGCCAGCTTCACCTGATTCTCCACGCGCTTGTGCCGCTGGGTGGAGCGGATGCGCTTGACCTCGTCGATCTCCTTCTCCAGCTTCTGGATCTTGCGGCGGATGTGGCGGCGGTCGGTCTCCAGCTGGGTCTCGCCGGGGCCGCGGGTGCCGATGGGACTCTTGCCGCCGCTGGCGTTCTGGCGCACCAAATGGCCCCACATGCCCGACAGGCGCGGCAGCAGGTACTGGTACTGAGCCAGCTCCACCTGCAGCTTGCCCTCGCTGGTCTTGGCGCGGTCGGCGAAGATGTCGAGGATCAGGGCATTTCGGTCGATGACGCGGCAGCCGAGGATCGTCTCCAGTACGCGGGTCTGGGAGGGCGTGATCTCGTTGTCGAAGACGGCCAGCTCGATATCGTTCGCCTTGATGGTCTCGGCGATCTCGGCAGCCTTGCCCTCGCCGATGAAGCTGTGCGGGTCGGGGGCGGCGCGGTTCTGCACGAACCGGGCGACGGTGTCGCCGCCGGCCGTCTTGACCAGCTCCTCCAGCTCGTCCATGGTGTCGTCGTCCGAGCCCTCGAACTCCCGCAGGCCCTCGCACCGCAATCCGATCAGCACGGCGCGCTCTCTGTCGTTCCTGTTTGCTTGCTCCATAAAACTTCTCCGGTAAACGCTATTTCTCTTAATAATATATTATAGCCTATGACGTCAAGTAAATCAAGGGGAATGATGTCCTTGAAATCGAACATATGTTCTGTTATACTCTGAATATCGAACAAATGTTCTGGTGGTGATCTCATGGAACGGCGTATCATGCATGTGGACGTCAACTCCGCCTTTCTCTCCTGGTCGGCGGTGCAGCGGCTGAAGGACGGCGACAAGACCGACCTGCGCATGATCCCCTCGGCGGTGGGCGGCGACGAAAAGCAGCGCAAGGGCATCATCCTCGCCAAGTCGATCCCGGCGAAAAAGATGGGCGTACAGACCGGCGAGGCCATCTGGCAGGCGAAGCAGAAATGTCCCGGTCTGGTGGTGGTGCCCGGCAACTACGACCTGTATTCCCACATGTCGAACCTGTTCATGGCCGTGGCGCGGGACTACTCCCCCGTGATCCAGCAGTACTCCATCGACGAGTGCTTCATCGACTACACGGGCATGGAGGGCGTGATGGGGCCCTGCGAGCAGGCGGCGGACCGGCTGCGGCAGGCAATCCGGGACAGGCTTGGCTTCACGGTGAGCGTGGGCGTGTCCTCCTGCAAGGTGCTGGCGAAGATGGCGGGCGAGCTGAAAAAGCCCGACGCCGTGTCGACGGTCTACCGCTATGAGCTGGCGGACAAGCTGTGGCCGCTGCCGGTGCGGGAGCTGTTCATGGTGGGGCCCGCCACGGAGCGGCGGCTGCACTCTCTGGGGATCTTCGACATCGGCGGCATCGCCCGGGCCGATCCGGCGCTGCTGCAGCGCCACATGGGCAAGCACGGCGTGCTGATCTGGAATTATGCCAACGGCGTGGACCCCGATCCCGTGGTGCCCGGCGACGACGTGCCCATGAAGAGCTATTCCCAGTCGGCCACCCTGCCCCGGGACATGCGGGGACCGGAGGAGCTGCTGCCCGTGTTCGCGCGGCTGTGCACGGCGCTGGGGTACCGCATGCGCGACGGCGGCGGGTGCTGCCGGGTGGTGTCGATCTACTTCCGCGACAAGGTGTTCCGCGGCTGGGGGCGGCAAAAGCGGCTGGAGCGCGCCACGGACATCACCTTCGAGCTGATGCGCGCGCTGACGGACCTGTTCTGGCGCACCTACGACGGTTCGGACATCCGGGCGGTGGGCGTGGCGTTTTCCGATATCATCCCCAGCGAGTGCTTTTCCTTTTCCCTCTTCGACGGCGAATCGATCCGGCGCAAGTCGGCGCTGGACGCGGCCTGCGACCGCATGCGCGACCGCTACGGCGGCCGGGCCGTGCTGACGGCCCGGGAGCTGCTGAGCCCGGAGTTCGCCCATCTGAGCCGCTACGCCCCGGGCACCGAGAAGCCGCGCATCTTTTGTCCGTATTAAATATAAAAGCCGCACGGCGCAGGCCGTGCGGCAGAGGGTGCGGCGTCAGAATCTGGTGCAGATCCAGGCAGTCAGGAGGGCGGCAAAGGGCAGCATGACGATCCGGCGGAGCTGCTGGGCGCGGTTGTAGCCGAAGTCCCTGAAACCCGCGCAGCCCTCGGTCTCGGGGGCGTAATGCTGGAGGAAGTGCGTCTTTGTGATCAAGAACCAGTCGAGGGCGATGATATCGAAGGCCTTGACGCCGTAGAGGATGATCAGGAAGCGCGCGAAGAACTGATCGAAGGTAAAGCCGCGCCTGACGCCGTCCCAGCCGCCCCATATGATGATCCCGACGTAAATGACCGCCGTGAGGATCAGCAGGAGCCAGCCGATCGTCCGCGCCCCGCGGAAGGGCGGGCGGTGATCCTTCAGCCTTTCCTGAACGTCCTGGGGCAGGAAGGAAGCGATCTGCGGCAGGGGGTAAAAGGCTGAGGCGGCCCAGACCATGGCGAACAGGTCGGCGCACATCAGCGCCGTAAGAAGGAGCGTCAGCTTCATCGGATCACCTCCGGTTAGTTTTAGCTAACCTTTATTATACCCCTTCTTCCCCGTTTGTCAAGAAAAGCCGGAGGTCTCCCTCCGGCTTGCGCGTTATTTGATGCGGTCCTTGAAGACTACGGCTGCGGCGACACCCAGGAGCAGCGCGGCGCAGGAGGATGCCAAGAGCGTCCAGGTGGAGACGCCGAAGCTGCTGAGCGTTTTCGGGCCGCTGAGCTCCACATCGTCGTCGTTTTCGGACGTCTGCTGCTGGTCAAAGTCCGTCATCTGGTGCCCGCCGTCCTGGCCGTGCTCGAACGAAGCGTCCGCTTCCTCAGGCTGCGCAGTCTCGCCGCCGTTTTCGGGCAAAGCCGGCATATCCGTATCGTCCGGCATGGCGGGCATGTCGCCGTCAGTTTCGAGCGTCTCAGCGTCGTCCGGCCGTGCGGGACGCTCGGTCGTACCGTCGTTGTCCGTGCGGCCGGGGCGGGTGTGCTGCGTTGTGCCGTCGGTGGTTTCGGTATCATCGGGACGGGTGAAGCCGTCGTTTCCGTGCTTGATGCCCGTCTGGCCCGCATTGCCGCCCCAGTTCATCCCGCCGAAGGCGGTGCTCTGGGCGCTGCCGGCGATAGAAGCGATCCCGGTCAGGGTGACCTCCTCGCTGCTGTCGCCCACGGTGACGGTATAGGTCTCCCCCACCGTCATCTCCGGGCAGCTGATCACGGCAGAGGTGAAGCTGCAGGGCACGTCCCAGCTGAGGATCGTCTCGCCGCTGCTGTCGCGCACCGCGAGGGTGGACCCGGCCTCGCCGCCGACGCTGTAGAAGAGCGAGGGCTGCGTCGAGGTGCTGCTGAAGCCCTCGGCCATGGTGGATCCGCCGCAGGCGATGACCGTGCCGCCGGTAATCTCGGCGACGCCGCCGCTTTCGCTGCCGCAGTCCAGCGCGCAATTGCTGCCGCCGCCGGTGAGGCTGATGCGGATGACGCCGCCCTCGATGCAGATATCGCCGTTGGAGTCGAGACCGTCGGCGTCCTGCCCCGTCTCGTTGACGATGGTCACCGCGCCGCCGGAGATGCGGATGTACGTCTCCTCCCCCGCGGACGCGGAGGACCAGGGGCCGAAGCTGCCGCTGCCGCCGTTTGCGTTGAAGCCGTCGTCCCTGGGGAAGACGGTGACGTCGCCGTCGGACATTTCGATGATCTTCGCTTCGAGGCCCTCGTAGCAGCTGTTCAGCAGGATCGTGCCTCCGGAGATCGTGATGGCGGTATCGGAGTGGACGCCGTCGTCCCCGGCGTCGATGGTCAGCGTTCCGCCCTCCATCGTGATATCGCCGGTGGTGTGGACCGCGTCGTCATCGCTGATGATGGTCAATTCGCCGGAGGTCATGTGGAAGAAGCCCTCTTCCCCGGTGACGGCCACGCCGTCGTCTCCGGCGGTCAGCGTGACGGAGGCGCCGCAGAGGCGGAAGCTGTCGTTGACGTGGACGGCGTCGCGGGCGGCCTCCACGGTGATCGTCCCGCCCGTGATGACGAGATCGTCGTTGGCGGCGATACCGTGATCGCAGCCGTTCAGGATCGTCAGACTGCCGGAGCCGTTGATCGTCACGTCGTCCCGGGCGTAGAGAACGCCGTCGCAGTCCTCGTCGGCGAAATCGTCACAGCCGTTGAGGATATTCTCGCTGCCCTCTGCCAGCGTCAGGAAGACCTTGTCCGCCTGCTCGACCCAAATGCAGGGCGAGTCGGAGGAGGTCAGCGTCACGCCGTCCAGCAGGATCCAGACCTTGGAGCTGCGGTGGGCGTCGACGACGATCGCGCCGTCGTCCAGCGTGCCGGAGATCACGTATTTCCTCGCTTCGGAGATGACGAGGTCTCCGTTTGCGAAATAGGCGCCGCTGCCGCTGACGGAGGCGCTCGCGCCGCTGAGCGTGACGACCGTGGCGGAGGACGTGTCCCAATCGCCGTTCAGATCGTTGGCCGTGAACGTCACGGAGGCGGAATACTGATCGGCGTCCTCGTCGACGACCTTTGTCAGCCCCAGCTTTTCGCCGTTCATGAACAGAACGGTGATCGCCAGCATCGCGCACAGCACGAGCAGCGCGACGCGGTCGAGCTTTTTATCGGCTGCCATGATCGTTTACCCCATATAGTCCCCGTTGTAGCTGACCAGAACGGCGCTGTGGACGCCGTCCAGCTCGGACAGGGCGTTGATGAAATCGGTGTCGTCGCTCTGCAGCCGCACCTCGAGGTTCAGCTCCACGCTGCCGCGGCGGGCGGTCTTGCTCTTGACGACGCACTTTTTCGTATTGCTTTCGAGATAGGCGCGGGCGGCCGCCTCGCTTTCGGCGCCGTCGCACTGGAGGACGACGATGTACGGGCTGGCCTCCTGCTTTCTATTGACGAACACCAGCAGGATCAGGCCGATGATGACGCTGCCGATGACGGCCAACGGGATCATGCCGGCTGCCAGAACGATGCCGGCGGCGATGGCCCAGAACAGGAACGCGATGTCCAGCGGCTCCTTGATGGCCGTGCGGAAACGGACGATGGACAGCGCGCCCACCATGCCCAGGGACAGAACCACGTTGGAGGTGACGGCCAGGATGACCAGGGTGGTAATCATCGTCATCGCCATCAGCGTGACGCCGAAGGAGGACGAGTACATGACGCCCTGGTACGTCTTTTTATAAATGAAGAAGATGAACAGGCCCAGCCCGAAGGACAGGGTCAGCGCCAGCGCCATGTCGAAGACGCTGACGGCGGAAACGTTGTCGAGAAAGCTCGATTTGAAGATATCGCTGAAGGTCATTTCGGTTCGCTCCTTTTATTTAATCGTATAATCGTAGATCCTGCATTGCGCGTATTTGGAAAAGGCGGTGACGTAACGCCCCGGGGTGTTGACGGCGTCGCGGATGATATCGGGCAGATATTCGTCCCACTTGACCTCCAGGATGATCACGGGGTCCCCGGCGGGGATCGTGGGGCAGTCGGGGTCAAGGAAGTCGGTGCAGTTCAGGCCGGTGCGGATGTCGTAGTCGAAGGTGACGCGGACGTTGCCGGGGCCGTAAATATAGGGCTCGCGGGTGTAATCGACGATGGTTTTCGGCGCCAGGCGCTGGTAGCGCATCTTGCAGTAAAGCTCCTGCACCAGCGGTCTGTCGGAATCCATCATCCAGTCGATATCGCCGCGCGCGATCCTCCGGGCCTCCTCCGCGGTCAGCAGCGCGCTGTATTTGGTGCCGAGGCCGCTGCGCTTGCTCTTCTTCTCCAGATGGATGAAGGACGTGTCGCCGTTATAGTAGCGGATGCGGAACTTCTCGCGCAGGTTGACGCCGTCCAGCTTCTCCCGCAGCGCCTTGTCGTTGGGGTCGTCGAAATAGAGGCTTCGGATCAGGTACCGGCCGTCGATGGCGTGGGGATCGGGCTGCGCCACGGCCGACAGACGCTGACGGATGGACAGCAGGTCGATATATCGGATCTCGTGCTTCCACTCGTGGCGGTAGCGGATGTCTTCTCTGGTCGTCATACGCTCCCTCCTTTCTATGGCTGCAAGTATAGGACGCGAACCTAAAATGAGGCTTAAGCATAAAAAAAAAGCCGTCTGCTTTCGCAAACGGCTTATCGATGCAGCTGTTACATTAGCCCTGGATGCCAAAACGCTTCTTGAAGCGCTCGACGCGTCCGCCGGTGTCGACCAGCTTCTGCTTGCCGGTAAAGAACGGGTGGCAGTTGGAGCAGATTTCAACGCGGATGTTCTGCTTCGTGGAGCCCGTCTCGAAGGTGTTGCCGCAAGCGCAGGTCACCGTGGTACGCTGGTACTTGGGATGGATTCCCTCTTTCATCTCTATCTCACCTCACATTAAAACCGATTAACATACAACAGGTATAATACCATGTCCCCCGTTAAAATGCAAGAGGGCATTGCGAAAAAATCGAAAAATTTTTCATAGAAAATGATTGACTTTTTGACCGCCTTACTTGATAATTTACATGTCTGTAACACAACTGTCAAGGCTTTTATGTACAATAGTCTGGCAGTCATTTTTAACGAATAAGAGGTACTGGAATCATGGGAAAAGGTAACAGGACCCGTCTGGCCACCCAGGCGGAGATCGAGAAAAAAGCGCAACAGCCCGCCCCGAAGCAGCCTGTGGGCAAAACGGTGCGCAACGTGCTGATCGGCGTGCTGGTCGCCGCGTTCGTCGGCGTGGGCATCTTCGGTCTGCTGGCCCAGAGCGGCGCGCTGTCCAATATGCTCACCGCCTTCGAGGTGGGCAGCCAGAAGATCACGGCCAAGGAATACAAGGTCTATTACAAGACCGCCGAGATGAACCTGCTAAACAACTACGGCACGATGCTGCAGATGTACTACGGCGTCGATCTGACGAAGCCGCTGGAGACGCAGGCTTACGGCGAGGGCACCTGGGGCGATTACCTCAACGAGGAGACCCAGCGCTCGCTGACCGACACCTACACGCTGTACCAGGAGGCGCTGGAGCAGGGCTACGCCGTCGCCGATGAGAACGACGTGCGCTATCAGGGCCAGATGGGCGTTTACCGTGCCATGGCCGAGCTGTACGATATGGATCTGGACGAGTATGTCAAGACCGTCTACGGCTCCGGCGTCAAGGTCGCCGACCTGCAGAACTCCGCCAAGGTCACGGCCACGGCCCTCAATTACTACAACGACTATATCAACAACATCGACGTCAGCGAGGACGAGATCCAGGAGTATTACATCAACAATTCCACTGATTTCGATCTGGTCGACTACCGCAGCTTCACGATCCCCTATGAGACCGTGACCTACACCGCGCCCGCCGAGGGCGAGACGGTCAAGGAGGGCGAGCCCTCCAGCCAGGAGGAAGCCGACGCGCAGACCGAGCAGAACCGCGCCGAAGCCCAGGCCCAGGCCGACAAGATCCTCGCCCGCGTCCACAGCGAGGAGGATTTCATCAACGAGGCGAAGTCCTTCGACGGCGAGACATATGCCGATGCGGATTCGACTCTGACCACCGGCGCCGCGCTGAGCAACGCCACCACCACGAATATCCTCGGCTGGACCGCCGACATCGAGCGCGTCAAGGGCGACACTACGTCCCTCGACACCTCCAACAACATCACGGTCGCTTACTTCCTGCAGCGCTATCTGCCCGAGGTGCCCACCGCCACGGTCCGCCACCTGCTGCTGAACGCCTCCGAGCCTTCTGAGAGCGCCACCGACGAGGAGAAGGCTGAGGCCCAGGAGAAGCTGGCCGCTGCCGAGGCGAAGATCAACGAGATCAAGGACGAGTTTCTGGCCGGCGAGCAGACCGAGCAGGCCTTCGCCTCCCTGGCCGCCAAGTACAGCCAGGATTCCGGCTCCGTGGCCGACGGCGGTCTGCTGAAGGACTTCGCCGAGGGCGACATGGTCGAGGAGTTCAACGACTGGTGCTTCGACGCCAGCCGCCAGCCCGGCGACGTGGAGGTCGTCAAGACGTCCTACGGCTACCACCTGATCTACTTCATCGGCTCCGGCGACTCCGACTGGAAGGCCCAGTCCCGCCAGCAGATCGTGGACACCAAGTACAACGAGTATTATGCGACGCTGGACAGCAAGTATCCCACCGTCGTGCATGACTACGGCGTCAGCCTGGCGTACTAAGCGTTGATTCTGAAAAAGCCTGCCCCTTAATCAGGGCAGGCTTTTTTGTTCGCCAGAAAGAGATATTGTCTTCGAATTTCATTCATTAAGATATTAACAATTGTTCGGTCATGTTTACGATTAATAGCGCCTTTCGAAGAATTAACAAACTGGTTCCTGCACGCTCTAACATTTATTGATAGCATTATAATATCATAAGAAGGAATCACATAATTAGCAAGATCGGTAAACTGTTTAGCAAGCTCACTTTTTGAGAGCTGTTGACTCGTCTTATTCCAACCCATTTTTCTTTTTAAACGATCGTATTCATCAGTATGTGCTCTTGATGAAATGTGAATCGAATCATTATTATACTCGCTCTTAACCAGATTATCTGCATAAATGCAGCATAATGTAATAATCGTATCCAGGGACATTGGCTTGATTACTCTTAAAGCATCAAAAGGGCTTATCGTATCGGTTTTGCTTCTCACAGAATAACGATAATGATCATAGTCAAGGCTCAATGCTCCCATCACATCGCTATTACTAAAATAATAAATAATGGATTTGTCTTTATCATTGCCCTCTTCCAATTCATCAAGCTTTTCAAATAGCAGTTCTGCATTATACGCTTTAATTACTGCCTTGAGAGCCTTTTCAGCTACAGACCGTTCCGGATAGAAACCTAGGGTGCTGGGATTATTCAGTTCTTTAAAACGCCGAAACACCTCATTATGAAGAAGCAATCTGTTGCTCTCCTTTGGATTGGCATTTGCTTTTAATTCATTTATATAATTATCCAGAAGCCCTCTATCGTCTATCGTTATTTCTCTTTTATTCAATATGTTGTTAAAAAAAGACGCTTTTTTATCTTCAGCTACGCCCCCTTCAACATAGTTCTTACAGTGCGCAGACCCATAGCACAATCCTGCTTTCTTTGAACATTTATCATCACAGAAAAAGAGACACCTTCTCTTGTCTCTTCGATGATCATCTGAATCAATATGCAGGTAAGTAACATGATGAGTGCCCTGTTTAAACGGATCCTTTTTCATAACTCCATTCCTCTGCATAGACACCAAACATATCGCATGCTTAGCAAGGATAGCATCACTCAACGTCGGTTTCCGTGACGCGGCAAATGAGCTTTGTGCGGGTGGTGAAGCAGACCTCGGCGCGGAAGGCGTCGCCGACGCGGTCGTAGATGCGGGAGGCGGACAGGGTCCCGCCGGCCTTGGTGGAGCCCTGATTGGCGATGTAGCCCACAGTCTCCCCTGCCTCATCCAGGACGCGGATGGCGTCGTCATCGACGCGGTTGAAGGGCTCCTTGACGCACGTCAGTACGGCCCCGACTGGCGGCACGACGTTTCTGAATCCGACAACGGTGATGAACAGTCCGTCCATCTCACTCACCTCACACAGTTTGATAGACATATTGTACCAGCGTATGTCGAAAAATGCAAGGTTTTGGCACTACATCAGCAGAAGCAGGCTGAAAAACATGATCGCGCCGGCCAGGTTTCCCTGCCCCACAGGGCGCAGCGGCGTCAGCGCCAGGAAGATCGGCAGCTCAGTGAATGCCGCCGCCCAGCGAGGCAGATCGGTCCTGCCCGTGACGACAGCGAAGAAGAGCGCGAGGCAGACGGCGAACATTCCCAGATAACAGACGATCATCGTCACGGACGTCTTTTTGAACAGCTCCAGCACAAGCACCTGCCCCTCCTCCGTGCGGTCCAGTCTGAGATACAGCCACTCGACGACACCGCATATAACATGATGGGCGACGCCGGGCATGAAGAACAGGATCGTCGAAACGTACATCACAGCGGCTGCAGGCGCTGAAAAGGTCCCCATCCACCGAGCCAGACCGAGATAGGCAAACAGCTCCGCCGTCATGGCGGCGACACCCAAGAGGGCGGAGCGCAGGGGAAATTCGGGCGGCATGCCGGCAAAGATCGCAGCCATTTGGGCGCTGTCCTTCAGATCCTCCCCCCTGAAGTGACCAGAGGGCGTTTTTGTCAGCAGCAGATCGCAGTACCAGCACAGCAGATGGCCCAGCAGGCCGAGAAGCATCAGTGCTTTGTTCATGGGAACTCCTCTTTTCTATTCGTCAAAATCGAAGTCGTCGGGGCGCGGGACGTCGAAGTCCTCCCCGACACGGCGGCGCCTGCGGGTGGTGAACAGCAGCCACGCCAGCAAAAGCAGCAGAAGCAGCAGGGCAATGAACGGCGCGATGATCGTCGGGGCGATCTGGGCGGCGTCAGAAGACACGCGGACCTCGTGGATCGCCTTGTTGGCCACGCGGTGGCCGCGCACCAGCAGGCGGTGACTGTTGACGGCGTAGGGCGTGCATGTGACGAGGGTGCACAGATCGGCCCCTTCCTCGATGGCGAGGGCGGCCACCTCCTGGGGTTCAACGATCAGAATGCGGTCCACCTCATAGGACAGCACCTCGTCCAGCACCGTAAGCGTGAAGACGTCGCCCACGGTGACCTTATCAAGATGCGTGAACAGCAGCGCCGAGGGCAGACCGCGATGGCCCGTGAGAACGCAGTGGGTGCCTTCCCCGCCGACGGGCAGGGACGAGCCCTCCAGGTGGCCGACGCCGCGCTGCAGTACAGGCTCTTCGACCGTGTGGTAAACGGGCAGCGAAACGTCGATGGAGGGGATATCGATGCGTCCCATGACGAGAGACGGATCGACATTCAGGATCGCTTTATAGGCTTCCGTTTCACTCTCCGTGGGATACCAGCGCAGCTCGTTCGTCAGCAGCGATCCGTTGTAGGCCGCTGCCTCAGCCATCAGGCGTTTGTATGTCTCCGCATCTATGGCGCTGACCTTTTCGCTGTAGAGGGTGATCGCCGTCGCCTGGTGCAGCTCGTTCCACCAGTTGGCTGTTGTCGGGTACAGCAGCAGGGAGAGCCCGATGAGCAGGGCCAGGATCAGTATGAAATTGGTAAACCGTCCGTTCATCGCGTTCTCCTTACTGCCGAATATGCCTTATGACGCCCCTGGTCCGGGGCGTCATAAGGCACATGTTTAACAAAGAAAGGATTGTGACAGATACAAGCCGTTATTCGGCCTTCATGCGCTTGCGGGTGATCAGCAGGACGCCGGCGACTGCGACCATGATGCCGCCGACCATGTAGAAGAGCGTGGTGCCGACGCCGCCGGTGGTGGGCAGGATCGCGCCGGCAGAGTTGCCGACCTGCGAGGTGACTGTCAGGGTGCCGGCGTCTTCGTTCGTGCCGTTGATCGTGACGGGGACGGGATCCTTGCG
>SVKN01000036.1 GCA_015068445.1 Oscillospiraceae bacterium
GATAGAGCTCGCAGGTGGTGAACTCGGGGTTGTGCTTGGTGTCCATGCCCTCGTTGCGGAAGATGCGGCCCACCTCGAACACGCGCTCCATGCCGCCCACGATCAGGCGCTTCAGATGGAGCTCGGTGGCGATGCGCATGTACATATCGATGTTCTGGGCATTGTGGTGGGTGATGAAGGGTCTGGCGTTGGCGCCGCCGGCGATGGGGCTGAGCACGGGGGTCTCGACCTCCATGAAGCCGCGCTCCTCCAGATAGCGGCGGACGAAGGAGACGAACCGGCTGCGGATCTCGAAGTTCCGCTTCGATTCGGGGTTCATGATCAGATCGACGTAGCGCTGACGGTAGATCAGGTCCTTGTCCACCAGGCCGTGGAACTTCTCAGGCAGGGGCTGCAGGGACTTGCTCAGCAGCGTGATCTCCTTGACGCGGACGCTCATCTCGCCGCGCTGGGTGCGGAACACCTCGCCCTGGACGCCCACGATGTCGCCGATGTCGAACTTGCGGAAGCGCTCGTAGCTGTCGGGGTCCATCTCGTCCTTGCGGGCGTAAAGCTGGATGCGGCCGGTCTTGTCCTGCAGGTCGCAGAAGGAGACCTTGCCCATGCCGCGCTTGCTCATCAGGCGGCCGGCGACGGAGACAGCGCTGCCCTCCAGCGCGTCAAAGTTGTCCTTGATCTCCGCGGTGTGGTGGGTGACGTCGTAGGTGGTGATCTCAAAGGGGTTCATCCCGGCGTCCTGCAGCGCCTT
The DNA here is from genome assembly GCA_015068445.1 of Oscillospiraceae bacterium. GTDB lineage: Bacteria > Bacillota > Clostridia > Oscillospirales > Butyricicoccaceae > RGIG1902. The sequence continues at coordinate 749 of SVKN01000036.1, forward strand.
CAGCTTTTCGCGGCGGACCTTGACGACCTCTGTATATTCGGCGGACTGCTCGTTCTTCAGTTCTTCGCTCATGTTGCTCTCCTTTTATCTGGTGACCGAAACGATGGTGCACTTCATGTGGCCGCCGGGGGCCTCCACGGTGACGACGTCGCCGGCGTGGCCGCCCATGAGGGCCTTGCCGATGGGGGACTCGTCGGAGATCTTGCCCAGCAGGGGATCGACCTCGCGGGTGCCGACGATGGTGTACTCGTCGTCCGTGTCCTCGCCCTCGAAGCGGACGACGACCTTGCTGCCGTGGCCCACGGTCCATTCGTTGCCCACGGGCTCCTCGATGATCTTGGCATACAGGATCATATTCTCCAGCTCGGCGATGCGGGAGTACAGCTTGCCCTGCTCATTCTTGGCCTCGTCGTACTCGCTGTTTTCCGACAGGTCGCCGAAGGAACGGGCTTCCTTGATCTGCTCCGCGACCTCACGCTCACGGACGGTTTTGAGGTACTCCAGCTCCTCCTTCAGTTCATCGAGGCTCGCCTGGGTCAGTTTGATCTCTTTCTGCATTTTTTCGCCCTTCTTTATCGTAATAATTGTAGGATGGTTTGCTTTTGGCCCGATATTGTATTATATAGGAAAACCGCTGCCGCTGTCAAGCACGGCGGAGACGGAACCGGGACGCAGAACGTTTTCCCGGACCAGCGCGCACAGCAGGAGGCTGCGGTCGTAGTCGCCGGGCGGCAGGCCCAGGTCGGTCCGCTCCCGCAGGACCGGGCGCAGCGCGGCCGGGTCCTCCAGCTCGCCGCATGTCAGATCGACGACGGTCTCCCCTTCCCTGCGCGCGAAGCCGCCGTCGAAGACGACGGCGACGGCTCTCTCCGGCAGCGGGCCAGGGTCGGCGGTGCCGTATTCCCGCAGCAGCCGGGCGTTCATCCCCGCGGCCCAGTCGCCGCCGCAGGCCGTCACGTAGCGGACGGTCTCCGCCAGCGAAAGCAGGCAGGCGCAGACCTCCCGGGAGGCCATGCGGGCGCAGACCCGGACGCTGACGGGGTCGAGCGATCGCACGGCCTCGGCGGCGCGGCCGCGCAGGACGGACAGCTCGTCCGGGCGGCGCAGCCCGTGGCGGGCGGCGCGGGCCGTCAGCTCCGGCGGCGCCACGAGAAATCGCGCGCCCATGGCGGCGGCGCGGGCCAGCGCCCGATCATACAGCTTCTCCCGGCGCCGCTTGCGCGCGCCGGGAGGCATGGCGATATGAACGTGGATCAGGTCGGCCCGTCCCACGCGGATCGTTTCCGCCGTGACGGGGTCGTTCCTTCGCAGGAGCGCGCAGGCGCGCGCTCCGGGTCCTGCTGTCAGGAGAACGGTCATATGATCACCTCTCCCGGCAGTATATGCGCTTTCCCGCGGCGCTATTCGGGCAGCTGCGCCGTCAGGACCTCGATGGCCTTCTGGAGCTGGGTGTCCTGCTCGTCGGTCAGGGAGTAGAAGTTGTAGAAATCCTCGTCGGACAGGGAGACCTCCACGTCCGGCGTGATGCCGACGCCCGCCAGGCTGACGCCCTTGGGCGTGTAGTACTTGAGGGTGGACAGGTTGACCGCGCCCTCGCTGAGGGGGATCAGCGTCTGGGCGTAGCCCTTGCCGATGGTCTTGTCGCCCACGACCTGAGCCACGCCGTATTCCTGCAGCACGGCGGCGAAGAACTCGGCGGCGCTGATGGAGTATTCGTTGGTCAGTACGACCATGGGCAGCTCCATGTGGTACTCGTCGGAGCGGTAGACCGTGGTCTCGCCCTTGTTGTCGCTCATGCTGATGATCGTGCACTCGGGCAGCAGCTGGTCCAGCATATTGTTCAGCACGTCCACGTAGCCGCCGCCGTTGAAGCGCACGTCGAAGATCATGCCCTTCGCGCCCTCGCCGATCAGCTGGTTGAGCTTCTCCACGAACTCCTGATCGTCGTTTTTGTGGAAGCTCTCGATGTGCATATAGCCCAGCTCGCCGATCATGCGGGCCTCCACGTCGATGTTGTGGACATCGGCACGGGTGATGGTGTAGCTGACGCGCTGGCCCTCCCGCAGCACAACGATCTGCACGTCGGTGCCGGCCTCGCCCCTGACGTGATTGACGAGCTCGGAATAGCCCTCGTAGGTGCTGACGTCGACGCCGTCCACCTCGGCGATGCGGTCGCCGGGGCGGATGCCGGCCTGCTGGGCCGGGGAGCCGCTGGTCACCTCGGTGACGAGGTAGCCGTTGTCGTATTCCGTGTTGATCATGACGCCGATGCCGACGTAGCTGTTGCTGTCGCTCTCCAGCAATGCCTGATACTCGTCCTCGCTGTAGTAGCCGGACCACCGGTCGCCCACGCCGTCGATGAAACCGGCCAGGACGCCGTCCATGGCGTCGTCCATGTCGTACTCGCCGACGTAATAGCGGTCTACGACGGAGATCAGCTCCTTGAGCCGCTTATAGGTGGTCTCGGTCTCCTTGAGGTTGCCGAGGCGCTGGTTGTACATCTCCGTCATGCCCAGAACGCAGATATTGGCCGTGGTGACCACGGCCAGAAAGATGAGCATGAGGCAGGTTGGGATCGATACGCGTTTTTTCATCATGGCTGTTTCCTACTTATATATGACCTTGAAGCCGGGGAACTCGTTGAGCGGGTTCGTGTATTTTCCGTTTTTGATGATCTCGAAGTGCAGGTGCGGGGCGGTGGAATAGCCCGTGGAGCCCACGTAGCCGATGACCTGGCCGCGCCGGACGGTCTGGCCCTTGCTGACGGCCAGCTTCTTCATGTGACCGTAGAGGGTGACGACCCCGCCGCCGTGGTCGATCATGACGTAGTTGCCGTAGGCGGAGCTGTAGGTGGCGCGGGTGACGGTGCCGGAATTGGCGGCGTAGACGTTGGTGCCGGAGGTGGCGCGCAGATCGACGCCGGAGTGGAGCTTATAGACGCCCGTGATGGGGTGGGTGCGCATGCCGTAGCGGCAGGTGACCACATTGTTGGAGGCGGGCAGGGGCCACTGGAAGGACCCGCCCACATAGGTGCTGGCGGCGCTCTGCGCCTTGGCGGCGGCTGCGGCCTGGGCGGCCAGCTCGGCGGCCTCCTTCTTGATGGCGGCGGAGACGCTGTCCTCCTCCCGGGCGATATCGGCGTATTCGGCGCGGGCGGCGGCCTCGGCGGCAGCGATCTCGTCCATGCGGGCCTGGCGCTCGCTGAGAGTGTCCTCCAGCGCCTTCTTGTTCGATTCCATGCTGGCCTTGACGCCCTCGGCCTCGTATTTGTCGCTCTCCAGCGAGGCCTTCTGCTCCGCGATCTCCTCCTTGATGGCCTTCAGCTGCTGCAGCAGGTCGTGGTCGTAGGCGGAGATCTGGGAGACGACCTCATAGCGGGAGAGGAAGTCGTTGAAGTTATCGGCGCTGAGCAGAATGGCCAGGTAGCTGGTGGAGCCGTGCTCATACATGACGCGCACGCGCTCCCGGAGCCTGCGGTACTGCTCCTCCTCCCGGGTCTGACTGGCGGCCAGCTCGATCTCCTTGTCGGCGATCATGACGTTCAGCTCATCGATCAGCGCCTGCTGGAGCTCCAGCTCCTCCTCGGCCGCGGCGATCTGCGTGTCGATCTGCTCGATCTCCTGCAGGATGCTGTTTCGCTGATTTTTGAGGGAGGCCACCTTTGCTGAGGCGGCCTCCTTCTGCTGTGTGATTGTCGTCAGCTGCTGCTTGAGCTCATTGACGTGAGCCTGCGAGGCAGCCCGGGCGCTCAGGGCGCCCATGACCAGCGACGCGATCATCACGAAGGCCAGCAGGCCGGCGATGACCGCCGCGAACACCCGCGCGAAGCGATTGCCGCGGTAGTTGGACGTGGACTTCTTTTTCGCCATTGGATCAAACCCTCAAAAACTTTCTTATCGTAAGAACGCTGCCCAGCACGCCGATGACCGCGCTGGCCACCAGCATGGCCGGCAGCAGAACTTTCCAGAACTGAACGAAGCCGAGCATCTCGAAGATGCCCGAGGTGCGCACGAGGCGCTCGGAAATATAGCCGTAGACCACCCACTCAGCAAAAAAGGCGATCAGGCCGGCCAGCAGGCCCAGCGTCATGCCCTCCACCACGAAGGGGGCGGAGATGAAGCCGTTGGTGGCGCCTACCATCTTCATGATCGAGATCTCCTCACGCCGGGCGAACATGGCCAGACGGACCGTGTTGGAGATGATGAACACCGATACGGCGCCCAGCATGGCCACCAGCACGTAGGAGATGGCGTTGACGATGCGCTTGATATGGCCCAGACGGTCGGACAGCTCCTTGTCGCTGTTGGTGGCGGCGACGCCGGCGATGGCCTTGAGGCCCTCCACGGTCTCGTCGTGCAGGGAGACGTCCTTCATGATGACGCGGTACTCATCCCGCAGGGGGTTGTCGTCCCGCAGGGCTTCCATGATATAGGCGTCCTCTCCCAGCTGCTCCAGGTAGCGGTCGAAGGCCTCCTCCTTCGGGATGAAGGTGACGGCCGCCACGTTGGGCACGGATTTCAGGCTCAGCTCCAGCGCCCGCGCCTCGTCCCGGGACAACGCGTCGTCCACGAAGACCGCGATCTCGTCCTGAGAGGCGAGACTGTCGATCTGGACGTCGAGGTTGTAGGCGATCAGCACGAAGGTGGACACGATGAGCAGACACGCGGCGATGACCGTGACGGCCGCGACGCTCATCAGACCGTGCAGCCTGATGCCCGACAGGCCCTCCTTGAGGAAATAGGCAATATCGGGCCGGAATTGCGATTTAAAGTTCATCTAAATAATACCCGCCGGTCCTGTCGCTGATGACCTCGCCGTGCTCGATGGCAATGACGCGCTTCTCCAGCTGATTGACCAGCTCTCGCTCGTGGGTGACCACCAGCACGGTGGTGCCCATCTTATTGATCTTCTCCAGCAGCTCCATCAGCTCCACCGAACGCACGGGGTCCAGGTTGCCCGTCGGCTCGTCGGCGATGATGACGTCGGGGTTGTTGACCAGGGCGCGGGCGATGGCCACGCGCTGCTGCTCGCCGCCCGAGAGCTGCTTCGGCAGCCGGCGGGAGCGGTTCTGCAGACCCACCAGATCGAGGACGTAGGGCACGCGCTTCTTGATGATGCGCAGCGGCGCGCCCACGGCGCGCATGACGAAGGCCACGTTGTCGTAGACGCTTTTGTTCTCGATGAGTCTGAAATCCTGATACACCACGCCGATGGTGCGGCGCAGGTAGGGGATGTCCCGCTCGCGGATGGTGCCGATATCGAAGCCGTTGACCGACACGCTGCCCTCCGTGGGGCGCAGCTCGGCGGCCAGCAGCTTGAGGATGGTCGATTTGCCGGAGCCCGAGGGGCCGACGATGAAGACGAACTCTCCGTCGTCCACCCGGAACGACACGTCGTTCAGCGCCCGGGTGCTGGCGTCATAGACCATATAAACATGCCTGAGCTCGATCATAGGCTAAAAGCTCTCTCTCGATTTGAGGTACTGCTTGACCATCAGCGCCGTCTTGAGCACGATGGCGTCGTCGAACTCCCGCAGGTCGAGACCCGTCAGTTTCTTGATCTTCTCCAGACGGTAGACCAGCGTATTGCGGTGGACGAACAGCTTGCGGGACGTCTCGGAGACGTTGAGGTTGTTCTCGAAGAACTTCTGGATCGTGAACAGCGTCTCCTCGTCCAGCACGTCGATGCTGCCCTTCTTGAAGACCTCGGACAGGAACATCTCGCACAGCGGCGTGGGCAGCTGATAGATCAGGCGGCCGATGCCCAGATTCTCGAAGCTCATGACCGTAGTGTCGGAATTGAAGACCTGGCCGATATCGACGGCCATCTGCGCCTCCTTGAAGGAACGGGCGATGTCCTTCAGCTGGCCCGCCACGGTGCCCATGCCGATGATGTGGTTGATGCCCAGCTCCTCGCCGATGGCGGAGTCGATCATCTTGCCGATGCGCTGGACCTCCTTGGCGTCGCCGGTCTTCAGCTCCTTGACGAGAACGACCTCGTCCTCGTTGATGGTGATGGCGAAGTCGCGCTGGCGGTCCGGGAACAGGCGGCACAGCAGCTCCACCACCTGAGCGTCCTGGCGCTCGGTGAGGCGGATCAGGTAGACGACGCGCTTGGCGTCGTTCTGGAAGTGCATCTCGCGGGACTGGATATAGATGTCGCCGGTGAGGATGTTGGACAGGATGACGCGCTTGATGAAGGCGGCCTTGTCGTGCTTCTCGTCGTAGATCGATTTGCTGTTGGCGATGGCCACCGAGGTCAGCGAGCACACGGTCTCCGCCAGCTCGCCGTGGCCGGCGCAGAAGATCGCGTATTCGATGCCGTTTTCATAGCCCTTGAGCAGGCGGAAATAGTAGCCGCCGAACTCCCCGGATTCCCGGCCGCTGGAAAAGAAGGCGGAGGCGCTCTCGATGTTGTCTCCGATCAGCTTGATCTCGGTGCAGGAAATGATACTCCCCTGCTGATCGGCGATGCCGACCATGAAGGGCACCTTGTCTCTGATCTCGAGCAAAATGCTCTGGAATAATCTCGCTGCCATGATTCACTCTTCCTTTGTAACTTTTAGATAAATCACTGACCTCTATCATGTTTATTTTACTGTATCATTTATCTTTTTTCAACAATTTTTTTGATTTATTTTTGGCTTTCCTGTTTAATCGCACATTTCTCTGTCAAATACTGTATTTCCTGCGCCGTCAACAGGCGAAATCCGCCCTCTCCGAGGGCCTCATCCAGCAGCAGACCGCCCATGGCGACGCGCCGGAGGGCCAGCACGCGGCGGCCGCATTTCTCGAACATGCGCTTCACCTGATGGAACTTTCCCTCCCGGATCGTGACGAAGCAGTGGGTCGGATCGAGGGGATCGATCTCCAGCAGGCCGGGCATGGCCGTGAAATCACCCAGATCCATCCCCTCGGCGAAGACGCGCACGTCCTTCTCCCGGGCGGGGTAGTCCAGCCGGACGTCGTAGCGCTTGTCCAGATGGTAGCGCGGGGAGGTCAGGCGGTGGTTCAGCGTGCCGTCGTCGGTGAGCAGCAGCAGGCCCGTGGCGTCCTTGTCCAGCCGACCGGCCACGCCCAGCTTCCGCTTGAGGTAAAGCTCCGGCAGCAGCTCCAGCACCGTGGGGTCGCGGCTGTCCTCCGTGGCGGAGACGTAACCCGCGGGCTTGTCCAGCATGATGTAGACGTATCTGGCGTACGCGCCCTCCTCGCCGTCCAGCGCGATGGGCGCGGCGGGATCGACCTTCGTCTCGGGCAGGCGGATCGGCGCGCCGCTGACCTCCACCCTGCCCTGCCGCACGGCGGCCTGCGCCTCCCGGCGCGACAGGCCGAAGACGGACGATACGAGTTTGTCAAGACGTTCCATGGTCACTCTCCCCTGATGGTCAGAATGGTCAGCTCCGGGCGCGAGAACAGCCGCAGCGGCGCCAGCGACATGCCGTAGCCGCGGTTGACGTAGACGATCCCGCCGTCGGACTTTTCGTACCTGCCGCGGTAATAATGCTTCCCGCCCCGGGGCAGGATGCGGCCGCGCAGGAACGGGATGTAGATCTGCCCGCCGTGGGTGTGGCCGGACAGCTGCAGCTCCGCGCCCGTCAGCCCGTCGGCCAGATCGGGCTCATGGGCCAGCAGCAGATCGAAGCCGTCGGTGATCAGCCCCGACACGTCCGTCTTGAAATAGAGCATGTCGTTGGCGCCGATCAGGTGGATGTTCCCGGGCAGCCACGCTTCCTCGTCCTCCAGCAGCGTGAAGCCGCAGCGCTCCAGCAAACCTTCATAGACGAACTGCGCGCCGCCGCCCACGTCGTGGTTGCCGCGGACGGCGTATTTATAAGAGGCGTCGATGGACGCGAAGACGTCAAGCACCGCGTCCGCGTCGCCCTCGTAGTCCTCATAATCGTCGAACAGATCGCCGAGGAAGAACAGGGCGTCCGGATGGTACGCTTCGATCTTCTCCGCCAGACGCCGCATCTCGCGCAGGTCCTTGCCCATGCCGATGTGGGTGTCGGCGAAGACGGCGGCGGTGAAGGTCCCCTCCACATGGGGGCTCGTGACCTCCAGGTGCGTCACCTGCAGCCAGTTGGGCTCGACGTAACGCATATAGCCGTACACCGCCCCGGCGATCAGGCACAGGCCGATCACGGCCAGCAGCAGCCGGCGGAAGAAGCGCTTCAGGCGTCGTCTCACGGCCGGTCCTCCCGGGACGCGTCCCAGAGCTCCCGGATGCGGTCGTTGCGCCCCAGCAGGTAGAGCCAGCCGAACAGCGTCTCCAGCCCCGTGGCGTAGGCGTATGCCTCGCCCCCGGCGTGCTTGGGCACGGTCTTGGGGTTGGCGTTGCGGCCCCGGCGGAAGACGGTCAGCTCCTCCTCGGTCATCATGTCCAGCAGCCGCCGGGCGGCGTCCTGCTGGGCCTCCGCGCTGACGAGGGCGACGGTGCGCCGGTGGGTCTCATGGGCCGGATACGCGCCCTGATGGAGCACCGCGCTGCGGGCCAGCAGCTCGTAAACGCAGTCGCCGATATGCGCCAGCGTCAGCACGGGATACGCCCGCACCTGCTCGGGCGTCATGGATTCGTGAAACAGTTCCAAGGTGCTTCCTCCGCGAAACATAATAATGTAATATTATATCACACGCGCCCGCCGATGACAACCGAGGGCGGGCCTTATATATTTTGTACAATTCAATTGCATCAAATGTTCTCAAAAACTTTACGATTTCGGTATATGTTTTTCGGCGCGGCTGTGTTATACTGAGGCTGACAGAAGTATTTCTGAAAACGTACAGGAGGATACGGAAATGGCAATCAAAATGATCGACGGAACGACCTTTGAGGAGACCATCAACAGCGGCGACCTGGTGCTGGTCGATTTCTTCGCCACCTGGTGCGGCCCCTGCAAGATGCTGGGCCCCATCCTGGAGGAGATCTCCGGCGAGCTGCCCGCGGGCAGAGCCATCGCCAAGCTGGACATCGACGAGAACGTCCCTCTGGCCCGCAAGTTCGGCGTCATGAGCGTCCCCACCATGGTGTTCTTCAAGGACGGCAAGGCTCTGGGCAAGATGATCGGCCTGCAGGAGAAGCAGGACATCCTGAACGCCTTCGACAAAGTCGCGGCCATGTAGCGTTTCGGCTGAAGACCGCAGCTTTACAAGACTGATCAAAGAGGACCGGCTGACGCCGGTCCTCTTTTTGTGGGACGAAAAAACAGGACGGGATTTCCGTCCTGTTCGTGTTTCGATTCAATTACTGAATGGAGTTGAGCTTTCCGGCAACCTGGCTCTTTTTGCGGGCAGCGGTGTTCTTGTGCAGAATACCCTGCGCGACAGCCTTGTCGATCGCCTTGACGGTAGCCTTGAAGGCTTCCTTGGCAGCGTCACCGCCTTCGGCAGCAGCAGCGTCGAACTTCTTCAGCTGCGTCTTCAGAGCCGACTTGTTGGCGCGGTTCTTCTCGTTCTGCAGCTTGCTGACGAGAACACGCTTCTTGGCAGACTTTATATTAGGCAAAATCACAACCTCCTTCAGACAGTTTTACAGCAGATATATTCTATCACCCCTTTTCCCAAAAAGCAAGGATTATTTTTGCATATTTTTCGCGTTCCTTCAAAAAATACGCGCATCTTCTGAAATGGGAGGGTCGCGGGATGGGGATACGGACCGATCTGGCCGTGGAGCGGCGGGCGTCGCTGACGCGGAAGGACCTGCCGGGGCTGACGCACCGGGAGACGCATCAAGGCGCGGCGCTGGTGACGGAGCTGACGGTGGAGAGCCGGGAGGCGTCGGAAGCACTTCGGAAGCCCGTGGGGCGGTACGTGACCGTCGATCTGCCGGAGGGCTGGCACCGGGAGGAACCGCTGCGGGCGCAGGCCGCATCGCTGCTGACCGGATACCTGTCTCCCCTGCTGCCTGAGGGCCCGGCGCTCGTCGTGGGGCTGGGGAACCGGGACGTGACGCCCGACGCCCTGGGGCCGCGCACGGCGGACCTCGTCACCGTGACGCGGTGCCTGCGCAAAGAGCTGCGGGGAAGCGCCCGGGCGGTCGCCTGCCTGGCCCCGGGCGTCATGGGTCAGACGGGCATGGAGCCGTTGGAGCTGCTGCGCGCCGTCTGCGGCGCGGTAAAGCCCGCCTTCGTCATCGCCGTGGACGCGCTGGCGGCCAGGAGCCTTTCGCGGCTGGGGCGCAGCTTTCAGCTGACGGACGCCGGGATCGTCCCCGGCGAGGGCGCCGGGAGCCGCCGCTTCGCCCTGAGTCAAAAAACGCTGGGCGTGCCCGTCTTCACACTGGGCGTGCCCACGGTGACGGAGGCATCCACGCTGGCCCGGGACCTGACGGGCAGCGACGCGGCTCTGCCGAAGGGGTCGTTCCTTGTCTCCCCCGGCGAGATCGACCTGCTGGTGCAGCGCAGCGCCGCGGTGCTTGCGGAGGTCCTCGACCGGACGCTGCTGTCATAAACGGGGCGGGCCGTCATATATATCCCTCAGGGAGGGATGCTGATGTCCCAGAAACGCAAGCGGCCGGGCGGTCTCGGCCGGTATTCGATCCTGCCGCGCACGGCGCTGGCGATCTTCCTCGTCACGGTGATCGCGGGGAAAAGCGGGCTGGCCGCGGGGCCGGAGGCGCGGCTGAATCAGTACGCCGGGCGGCTGAGACCGGCCCTCGCCGCCTTTTTTGACGTCCTCCGGGGGGACGAGCCGGAGAAAGCGCCGGAGACGCACCTGCCCGCGGGACAGCTGGTCTACGAGAGCGCGGCCCCGGCGCTGCCCGAGAAGCCGAAGGCGGAGGCGGACGACGTCAGATCCCTGACCATCGACGGCGCCTCCGGGGAGTATCAGGGCGGCGGCGACGTCTATGTGCGCAACGACACGGACTACGCCATCGACATCCCCGCGCTGCTGGCGTCGCCCGACAAGGTGCGTCTGTCCGGGGACCGGGTGCAGGTCCTGATCATGCACACCCACGGCACGGAGGCCTACGCCATGACCGACGACAGCCGCTACACGCCCAGCGACGCCGACCGCACCACCGACAGCCGCTTCAACGTCCTGCGGGTGGGACAGGAGATCTGCGATATCCTCAACGCGCGCGGGATCAAGACGGTCCACTCGGAGACGCTCAACGACAGTCCCGCCTACGCGGGCAGCTACAGCCGGGCGCTGGAGGACATCTCGAAGTACATCAAGGACAACCCGTCCATCAAGCTGGTGCTGGACGTACACCGGGACGCCATGGTGACGTCCTCCGGCGTCAAGTACAAGGCCGTGGCCGACATCGGGGGCGAGCAGGCGGCGCAGATGATGCTGGTGTGCGGCACCGACGCGGGCGGGCTGGTCCACGACGGCTGGCGGGACAACCTGTGCTTCCAGCTGAAGCTCCAGCAGCGGATCAACGGCAGGTATCCCGAGCTGATGCGCCCGCTGAACCTGCGCGCGGCGCGCTTCAACCAGCACGTGACGCCCGGGTCCATGCTGCTGGAGGTGGGCACCTCGGGCAACACGCTGGAGGAGGCGCTGCGCAGCGCCCGCCTGTTCGCGGACGTGCTTGCGGACATGCTGCTGGAGCGGCGGTAAACGGGCGATTTTTCCTTGACAAACGGGCGTTTGTCCGATACACTTTTAATAGGTATCATGCCTTAATTCTGATTATTGTGAGGTGAACAGCATGGACGCCGGAAGCAGCGGTGCAAACCCCGGAGGGCGAAGTAGACAGCCCGTCGGGCCCGGAGCGCACGGCTCCGTGACGTTTGCCTGACCACGATACTCGCGCTCTGTCTTTGCATCTTACTTCCACCCCTAAATCATCCTTAGGAGGAAATAAGATTGGATATCAACATGACAGAACGGGCGCTGGACCTGCTCCGCGCCAAGAGGTTCCAGGACCTCAAGGGCCTGTTTTCGGCCCTGAATCCTGCCGACGTTGCGCAGATCTTCGAGGAGCTGCCCAACGACAACGAAAGCCTGCCCATCCTCTTCCGCATCCTGCCGAAGGAGATGGCGGCCGACGTGTTCATCGAGATGGACAACGACAACCAGGAGCTGCTGATCCGGGCCTTCAACGATAAGGAGCTGAAGGACGTTCTGGACGAGCTGTTCGTGGACGATACCGTCGACCTGATCGAGGAGATGCCCGCCGGGGTGGTCAAGCGCATCCTGCGCAACACCGACCCGGAGACGCGGCAGATCATCAACCAAATCCTGAAATACCCCGACGACTCGGCCGGAAGCCTGATGACCACCGAGTACGTCCGCCTGCAGAAGGAAATGACCGTGGATCAGGCCTTCGCCCGCATCCGCGCCACGGGCGCCGACAAGGAGACCATCTACACCTGCTACGTCACCGACGAGCGGCGGCTCCTGCTGGGCGTCGTCACCGTGCGCCAGCTGCTGCTGGCCGACCGCACGGAGGTCCTGCAGGACATCATGGAGACGAACATCATCTCCGTAGACACCTTCGAGGACAAGGAAGTCGTGGCGCAGCTGATGAGCAAGTACGATTTCTCCGTCGTCCCCGTGGTTGATAAGGAAAAGCGCCTGGTGGGCATCATCACCTTCGACGACGCCCTGGACGTCATGGTGGCCGAGGCCACCGAGGATATCGCCAAGATGTCCGCCGTCACGCCTACCGACAAGCCGTATCTGAAGACCGGCGTGCTGGAGACCTGGAAGACCCGTATCCCCTGGCTGCTGCTGCTGATGATCTCCGCCACGTTCACGGGCATGATCATCACCCGGTTCGAGTCCGCGCTGGCGGCCTACGTGATCCTGACGGCTTACATCCCCATGCTGATGGACACCGGCGGCAACTCCGGCAGTCAGGCCAGCGTCACCATCATCCGTTCGCTGTCCCTGGGCGACGTGGATTTCTCCGATCTGCCCCAGATCGTCTTCAAGGAGGCCCGCGTGGCCGTCCTCTGCGGCGGCACGCTGGCGGTGGCCAACTTTGTCAAGCTGCTGGTGCTGGACAAGCTGAGCGTCGCCGTGGCCGCCGTCGTGTGCCTGACCCTGATGGTCACGGTGCTGGTGGCGAAGATCGTCGGCTGCACGCTCCCCGTGCTGGCGAAAAAGGCCGGCTTCGACCCCACGGTCATGGCCAGCCCCTTCATCACCACCATCGTCGACGCTATGAGCCTGATCATCTACTTCTCCATCGCAACGCAGATCCTGCACTTATAAGAAAAAAAGCTCCCGGAGCGATCCGGGAGCTTTTGTTATACCTTTCGCTTCGCGCGAGCGGGGACGCGGGCGAGGATGTAGTCGAGGACGAAGTCGAAGTCCTCCTGCGGGACGTAGATCTGGTTGTGCTCCAGGCCCTCGGTCAGCTTGATCGTATGGAGCCCGCGGACGGCTTTGACCCTGCGCACATGGCAGAACTCGGTGAACATGCGGTCATGGCTCATGGCGTTCAGCCCGGCCCCGGCCGCGCTCAAGCGTCCGGCCCGCGCGCCCAGGGCGGCGGAGACGGCGGCGAGCCCTTCGGCCTTTTCAAACTGCTGTGGCAACTGGCGGTGCTCGATCCCCCGATCGTCCATGGTGAACACGACGATATAGCGCCAGCCCATGACGGCAGCGTAGACGGTATAGCCGACCAGCGTCAGCGCGGCCATGAACGCGCAGATCAGCAGCATCATCCGGGCGTCGATCCAGAGAGCGCGCCACGTCAGATGGCCCCGAAGGACGGACGCCAGCGTCATCAGCGTCCACAGGCCGAAAAAGATCCAGAAAAAGATCTTCAGCAGCACCAGCAGCACCACGGGATTGCGCATCAGATGAAGCTCATAGACCCAGGTGTAAGCGCCGTTCTCATCGCGGCGAATGTCCGACATGGCCCTCCCTCCTTTTCTATATTCTACCAGAGGCTCCCGGTCATTGCAAGAAAAAGCGGCGGGACAGCCATCATGACCATCGCGCGGCCGGCCCTGACCCTGCAGCGATCGTCAGAGGGTAAGCCGCCAAATCATATTTTTCTTTCAAATCCGTTTTCAGCATATTCTTTGAGTTCATGATTCGGGACCCAGGTTCTATCATCGCTCCATACGTGATCATAAACACCTATGATCGCATTCTGATCGAGCAAACCATAGATGTGAGGAAAATCGATCCTGCCTCCGTCTTCCCATTTTATTTCAGCGTCTGCCTGATCCGTATCTATCAATAATATCAATCTGTCGTTCGGATCTTCCTTGAAATTGGGCGCCACCAAATAATACGTATCCAAATCAGAGCAATGAATGAATCCGTATTGTTCCAAGCTCTTCCGTCCGTAGCTGCCCATTTTGATCTCATCTTCAAACTCTTTTTTATCAACGGAATGAATAATATACATGCAGCATCATCTCCTGTGTAACATTCATTGTGAAACTCGCGTTTTCAAAGACCATGGCGTCCTCCGTTCAAGAAAAAAGCCGTGGCTGCTGCGTTCACAGCCCACGGCCTTCATGGTGCGGGTAAAGGGGCTCGAACCCTTACGTCAAGGACACAGGAACCTAAATCCTGCGCGTCTGCCAATTCCGCCATACCCGCTCGTCAGTTGACAGTTGACAGTGGACAGTTGACAGTTATTGCTTGCTCGTTTTGATGATCGCTGTCAGCATCCTTTCGATCTCCCGGCAGTTGTTCAGAACAGATTCATACTGCCGGAAGGTCAGATAGCTAGTCGCATAAAGCAAACGCAGCCAGTACCGCGTCTCGCCCGCTTCCTTCAGCGCGATGCTCATTTTGGAAATAAAGTCCGCTCTGCTTTGTGCCTCCTGCGCCTCCGCGATATTGGCGCCAATGCTCGTTCCCGCGCGAAGCAGCTGTTTTTCAATCACATGCTCACGCTTTTCGCTTTCGAGATACCGACATAAGTTCACAATACGCACAGCAAAGGCAAAGCTCTTTTTCTCAACTGTATCGTTCATGGCTTATCTCCCACGGCGCTTGCGCCGTGCAACAAATGCGTCGCAGACCCCACAACTGTACACTGTCAACTGTCAACTGTACACTTGTTTATTATTTCTCTTCCTGGTTCTTCGCTTTGCCTCTTCTGAGGATCTTGCACTGTTCGCAGGGGAAGGTCTCGGGGGAGTCGGGATTGGACTGGAGGCGGACGCGGCAGCAGCCCTTGAGCAGGGAGACGTCCATGACGGTGCCCTTGCCCTTGGGCGTGTCCACGAGGGATTCGGGCGTGGGCGAGACCTTGATCAGGTCCTGATACGCCTCGTTCTCATACTTGAGGCAGCACATGAGCCTGCCGCAGGTGCCGGAGATCTTGGACGGATTCAGGGACAGGCCCTGGTCCTTGGCCATGTTGATGGACACGGGCTGGAAATCATCCAGGAACGTGGCGCAGCACAGCGGGCAGCCGCAGATGCCGAGACCGCCCACCATCTTGGCCGCGTCGCGCACGCCGATCTGGCGCAGCTCGATGCGGGTGCGGAAGACGGAGGCCAGGTCCTTGACCAGGTCGCGGAAATCCACGCGGCCGTCGGCGGTGAAGTAGAACAGGATCTTGCTGTTGTCAAAGGTGTACTCCACGGCCACCAGCTTCATTGCCAGGCCGTGCTTCTCGATCTTTTTGACGCAGATGTCGAAGGCGTCCTTCTCCAGCTGCTCGTTGGCGGCCACGCGCTCCAGGTCCTCCTTGGTGGCGGCGCGGATGAGCTTTTTCAGCGGCTGGACGATGGAATCGTCCTCCACCATGCGGTTGGGGATGACGGTCTCGCCGCACTCCACGCCGCGGGACGTCTCCACGATGACCCGCTGGCCCTGCTCGATGGCGTTGCCGTCGGGGTCGAAATAATAAACCTTGCCGACCTTTTTGAATCGGACTCCGATGATCTCTGTCATTTCAGTTCTCCCATCAACGTGCCGCAGAAGGCGGCCAGCTGGCTCGTCAGCGCGAAAACGGAGGCGTTGTTGTCGCTGAGCCGATCCTTCTGCTCCTGAACTTTATCATACACGGCCACGTAAAACCGCGCCCTGTCCGGGCGGGCGACCGACGCGCGCGCCAGTCCTCCGGTGACCTCGGTATAGAAATCGACCGCCTCGGCGCGGGACAGCGCGGACGCCTTGAGACAGGCCTCCATAACCGCCAGCGCGGTGCCGTCGAGTGACGTCAAAAATCCTTTGGCGGCCTCCGCCGCCTTCGTATCGAGCTTTTCGCACAGGGCCATGGCCCTGCCCGCGCTGCCGCCGCAGTCCGCCGCGGCGGCCTCGAGCTCCTTTCGCGGGACAGTTTTGCCCGCTTCTCTGTAATGCTCCTCCAGCAGCGCCAGCACGTCCCGGGGGCTCAGCGCCTCCATGGAGTAGACGCGGCAGCGGGAGCGCACGGTCTGCAGCAGCGACGCGGCGTTCTCCGCCAGAAGCAGGAACACCGTGGCCTGCGGCTCCTCCAGCACCTTCAGAAGGGCGTTCTGGGACTCCTGATTCATCAGGTCGGCCCGGTTGATGATGAACACCTTGAAGGGGCTCTGCACGGGAGAGACGAAGGACCGCATGCGCCACTCGCGCACGTCCCTGACCTTGATGTTCTCCCCCTCCTCGTTGAACCAGACGACGTCGGGGTGGTTGCCCGCCTGCAGCAGGCGGCAGGAGGCGCAGACGCCGCAGGGTCTGTCGCCCTCCCGGGGGGCACGGCACAAAAGGGCTGCGGCAGCGTAAGCCGCCGCAGTCTTTTTCCCAGAGCCCGGGACGCCGTCGAAGATCACCGCCGACCCCAGGTCGCCCTTTTGGGCGGCCTGTTTGATCGCGCGGTTGCCGATCAGATCAAACCTTTTCAAACTGCTCGACGTTCAGCACGAAGATGGTCGCGCCGCCTACCACGACCTCGATGGGCATGGTGGGATAGAAGCTCAGGCCGGGCTCGGCCGTGGGGGCGATCATCTGCTTGCGGCTGTGGGAGTTGACCTTGATGATCTCGATCAGCTCGGGGATCTTTTCGTCGTCGGCGCCCACCAGGATGGTGACGTTCCCCGTGCGCAGGAAGCCGCCGGTGGTGGCCAGCTTCGTCACGGAGAAGTGGTCCTTCATCAGGTTGTGCACGACAGTGGGGGCGTCGTCGGCGTTCAGGATGGCAATTACCATTTTCATAGCTCGGTTCCTCCTTTGCGTACTATAGGTGAACAGACATGACGTCTGACTTCTTCCCTGCGTGTCCGCCCGAAAAACGGATCTGTTATCGGGCGCTGACACGCTCCTTCATGAGTTCAGGGCTGAAAGCCTTACTTCTTCCGGATAGTATATTATAGCACAGCGCGGACGTTCTGGCAAGACGAAGCGTGTCGACTCCCGTCCTCTGTTGATTAGACTTGCTTTCCGCCCAAAAAGTTGCAAAAAGCCGGAGCGGATGCTCACACTTACTTTTATTCATAGACCAAATTAAAGAACCGAAGCTGTGCTTCGGTTCAATTCATTTATTTTTATAGGTTATATATTCAATCAGTGTACTCAATACCTTTTTAACATACTTTCTGTCTTCTGAATCCAGATTTGTTATTCTCTTAGCTATGGTCAGTTCTTCATTGTTATCTCTATTATCACCATAAAAGATAGAATCGATACTAACTCCCAATAATTCACTCAGCTTTTGCAGGTTTTCAAGAGAAATACCTGAGACGCCGCGTTCGATCGCGCTCAAATGATTCGGGGTGATTCCAATGAGTTCAGACAGTCGATCCTGCGTATAGCCATTATCTTCCCGCAAAAACTGAATGTTTGCTCCTATTCTCTTGTTGATTTCTTTTCGCTGTCTCATAAGCTCATCACCTTGTAGATAGTTTAATCAATGATGATACACTATTCCACAATGTAATGTCGTTGCTTAAAACAGGGACATCGCATTGACATCTATATCATATATGTGTATAATCGTTATATAAAAAAGAAGGGAGGAATCCTATTGAAAACGGCAAAACTGGTCACTGGGATTCTGAGCATTGTTATGACAGTTATAATAATGCTTCAATCATGTGCCGCAGGACTTCTAAATACTTTAGATGGTTCTGATGAAGTCAGCGGTGCTGCAGGCTTTATCGTTGCAATCCTAATGATTGCTGGTGGCATTACCATGATCTCAACCCGAAAGAGTGAAAGACGTGGCGGTTCTATTGCGGCAAGCATCATCTTTGGCGTCGCTGCCCTGTTAGGGTTTTCATTAGCCGGTTCTTTTGGGGATTTAAAAGTTTGGTCCACTTGGTGTGTTCTCATGCTTATCTTTAGCATTATTTCAATTATTACCAATAAATGAGAGGAGGATCATAATGAAAAAACCGTTAATATACACACTCATCATATTCATTATAATTCTGTCTTTTTCCGCTTGCGGCAGTCCGGAAGCAGACACCTCTGAAACTTCAAACGGTACTTCTGCAACTACAACAAATAACAATACAACCAACACAAACAGTTCAAGTGAAACAGCATCTTCGACAACAAAAGAAGAATCAACCTCTTCTAATTCCACCCCTACCTATGTTATTGATAACGATGTCATCGTTGATACAGATGATTTCAAAGTGACCTTTGCCACGATGGAGGATGACAAAATCTGGGGGCCGACCATTCGTGTATTATGTGAAAACAAAACTACTGATACAAACCTAGCTTTTTCCGCCGATGACGTTTCAGTAAATGGATGTATGATTGATCCACTTTTCTATTGCTCTGTTGCCGCGGGGAAAAAGGCCATTGAAGAAATGAACTTTCCTTTCTCCTCTCTGGAAGAAAACAACATCAGTTCTGTCGATCAAATAGAGTTTACACTACGTATCCACGATGATGATAATTGGATGGCAGATGATTACATTAAAGAAGTCTTTACAGTCTTTCCTACAGGCTTAACAGCCGAACAGGTTGTTAAACCTGTCCGGCCCTCCTCTTCGAACGAAGTTGTTTTCTGTGACAACGATGATTTTTCGTTTGTGATTATTGAGCCTTTTGAGGACAGTATTTGGGGATATTCATTATTGTATTACGTAGAAAACAAAACCTCCTCTTCGATGACATTCTCGTGGGAAGATGTCTCCGTCAATGGCTTTATGGTAGACCCTTTTTGGGCAACTTCTGTTGCACCCGAAAAGTGCAAAGTAGGTTCCATCAGCTTTTCGTCCTCCTCCTTTGAAGAAAACGATATTGATGAAGTCTCTGAAATTGAGTTTAGATTAAGCGTTTCTAATGGGGACGACTGGATGGCTGATAAGTATATTGACAAAGTATTTGAGTATTCACCAAAATAAAAACACTCGTAAAAAAGGGGTTTGCCAAATGGCAAACCCCTTTTACTGTTTATTATCATTCCCAACGGCGTTCGATCCCGTCCGGGACAAACATGGGAGAGACGTCCAGGCGGACCTCGGCGCCCACGGGGACGTCGAGCTCGGTGAGGTCTACGGTGGTGTGGGTGGTGCCGACGCGGCCGATGACGCGGGCCTTCTTGCCGTCGATGGTGACGAAGGTCTTGTTGCGGCGGAACAGGCGCAGCAGGTCGCTTGCGCAGTAGCGCAGCACGTCGCGGACGCGGAAGGAATCCCGCGACTTCTCCACCATGAAGCCGTCGGTGGTGCCCACGGGGATGACGCCCACGCGGGTGGGCCGTTTCGCCTTGAAGACAGAGCCGTAGCCCACGGTGCTGCCCTTGGGCAGCCAGCGGATCTCCGTCACCTGAGACACCAGCGTGCCGGTTCGCTTGAGGCCGAAGGAACCCTTGGCCGTCATGCGGCCCGTGATGGCGGAGCCGATGCGTACCGCATCCAGCGTGCCGAAATCGCCGGTGAACAGCGCGGCGGAGTTGCAGTCGTGGAGCATGCCGGGGTCGAAGCCCGCCCTGCGCACGGCGTCAGCCACGGCGACGAACTGCTCGTGCTGGGCCTTGGTGCGGGCCTGATCGCCCAGAAAGGCCCGGGGGAAATGGGTGAACATGCCCGTGACCCGGATGTTTTTCAGATAGGTGAAGATCGACAGAATGCGCTCCAGCTCGGAGGGCAGGAAGCCGTACCGGCCCATGCCGGTGTCGATCTTGATATGGACGTCCGCCACGATCCCGCGGCTCTCGGCCAGCCCGTTGAGGGCGACGGCCGCGTCGTAGGAGCCGACGGCCGCCACGGCGGCGGCGTCCAGCAGCGTCTCCAGATCGCCGGTGCAGGAGGTGGAGCGCAGCACGAGGATCTCCTCGGTCTCCGCGCCCAGCTCGCGCAGCAGCAAGGCGTCCTGCGGTTCGGTGACGGCCAGGTACCGGACCCCGGCCTGGTGCAGCACGGGATAGATCTCCCGCAGGCCGAGGCCGTAGGCGTTGGCCTTCAGCACGGCGATGAACGTGCTTTTCCCGGCCTTCTGCCGGATGATATCGATGTTGGAAAGGACCTTGTCGGTCTCAACGAGCAGGTATTTCACGCGTGTCCCCTCCCCGGTTCGTTCTCTCTACTCTTTCTTTTCCTCGGCCCTGGGCGCTTCGGCGGGCTTTTCGTGCTTTTCGGCCTCCCGGCGCTTTTTGCCCACCACCAGCTTGCGGCGGACGTTCCTGGCGGCCGACAGGCCCTTGTTCAGCACCAGATCGACGGTGGGCTTGTACACCATCTCGAACTCGCCGCAGAACTCGGTCAGCTCGCCGGAGAAGCCCTTTTTGAACAGGTACAGGCCGTACAGCGGGTTTTCGGGGGTCAGGTCGCCGCTGACGCCGCGGAAGTCGTAGATATCGCACTTCGTCTCCAGCGCCCAGCGGATCATCTCCCACTGGAGCTGGTAGTTGGGCATGACGTTGCGGTACTGGTTGGAGGACGCGCCGTAGAGGTACCAGACCTTGTTGCCGTAATGGATCGCCAGCGTGCCGGCGATGGGCTTGTCCTGCCAGAAGGCCATGTACAGTCTGGCGTTCTCGCCCAGGTTGTCCATGATGCTCTCGAAATACGCCTGGGGCCGGACGATGAAGCCGTCCCGGGTGCCGGTCTCCTCCATGATGGCGGAGAAGGCGGGCAGCATCTCCTTGCCGCACAGGCGGACCTCCACGCCCTTGCGCACGGACAGGCGCAGGTTGTAGCGCGTCTTGGAGTGGAAGGCGGCCAGCAGCTCGTCCTCGGTCTTGTCCCTGACGTTCAGGCGGAAAACGTAGTTGGGCTGCACACCCTCGAAGTTCTTGCTGCCGAAATGGCGCTTGTAGCCCAGCTCCTCCATGATGGCAATGAACTCACTGTCGTCGCTTTTGATGTCGGGGTCCAGCTTGACGGCGTAGGCCTTGTGCTGCTTCGCCAGCGCGCGCAGGCCCTCGGTGAGCTCTTTGAGCGTCTCGCGGTCGTGGGGATCGCAAACGGGGCCGCGGGCGCTGTACATCAGCGTGTAGGGCACGGCGGGCATCTTGCGGATCAGCACCGACAGCGCGCCCTTGATGGCGCCGTCCGCGCCGCGCACCGCGATGGCCTGCCACGTCCACGCCTCCTTGACCCTGCCCCACTCCCGCGACTGCAGGAAGTGTCCCTTGGGATGCGATTCCACGAAGGCGGAGAACTCGGGCAGGGTCTTTTCATTTATGATCTCAAACATTTGGCTTCCTCCAAAAGTCGTTTTCTCATACATATCAATAGTTTACAACATTCCGTCGGAAAAAGCCATACAAAAAACAAAAAACGCGCAGTTGAAGTGCGGCGCGCGAAATGGTATAATAAGAAAAAACGAAAAGAAGGTATTCTGACATGGATAAAAAGCTGGCGTTCATCGGCAGCGGCAACATGGGCGGCGCGATCATCGGCGGCGTCATCGGCGCGGGGCTGGTCAGGCCCGAGAACATCACGGCCTCCGATCCGTCGGAGAAGGCCCGCACCGCTCTGCATGACAAGTACGGCATCAACGTGACCACCGACAACATCGCCGCGGCGAAGGAGGCCGACATCCTTTTCCTGGCCGTCAAGCCGCACATCTATCCCATCGTCATCAAGGAAGTCGCCGCGCACCTGCGTCCGGAGACCGTCGTGGTGACGATCGCCGCCGGGCAGACGCTGAGCAGGCTGGCCGACATGCTGGGCAGCCGGTGCAAGATCGTGCGCACCATGCCCAACACCCCGGCGCTCGTCGGCGCGGGCATGGCGGCGCTGTGCCCCAATGAGAACGTGACCGACGAGGAGTTCGGCGACGTGGCCGCCATCTTCGGCAGCTTCGGCAAGTGGGAGCGCATCACCGAGAACCTTTTCGACGCGGTGGTGGGCATCAGCGGCTCCTCCCCCGCCTACGTCTATATGTTCATCGAAGCCCTGGCCGACGCGGGCGTTGCCGAGGGCATGCCCCGGGACAAGGCGTACAAGTTCGCCGCCCA
>SVKN01000037.1 GCA_015068445.1 Oscillospiraceae bacterium
TGGCGTTGGCCCAAACCATGGCGTCGGTCGCCCAGTCGGAGACGGCGGAGGCGTCGGTGAAGTTCGCCAGACCATTGCCGCCCAGGACGACGGTGTCATACTTCTTGTACGCGGCGTAGCGGTACAGGATGGCGGCCAGCTGCTCGCGGGTGACGGGCGTCTCGGGGGCGAAGCTCGTTTCGGAGACGCCGTTGACGACGCCCTTTTCAGCGGCCCAGGCCACGGCCTGACCGTACCAGGAATCGATGGCCACGTCGGCGAAGGGGCTGGTCTCGTGATAGACCTTGTCGCCGTCCAGGCGGTAGAGGATGGCCACGACCATGGCCCTGCTCAGCGTACCGGAGGGATCGAAGGTGTGATCGGAGACGCCGTTCATCATGCCGTTGTCGTTGACGTACTTGACGGCGGCGGCGAACCAGTCGCCGGAGAGGACGTCGCTGAAGCTGTTGACGGTCTCGGGCTGAGCGGTCACGACAGGAGCGGTGGTCGTATTGTTGTTCTTATTGTCGTTCTTGATGGAATCGCTGCTGGAGCCGGAGCCGCTGACGGAGGCGCCGCCGGAGACCGGCGTGTCATCGACGGGCTGCTCGGGGGTCTGCGTCAGATATTCGCCGTCCAGCAGGTTGGAGTAGATGAAGTTGGAGATGAAGGCGTACTCGTCGCGCTGGTGCGCCTTGTGGGTCAGGGAGTTGGCGAAGAGGACCACGTTGACCTCGTTGCCGGAGGCGTCGGCGCCCTCATAGGCGATGCCCTGGATGGAGTCGGAGCCGATGTAACCCTCGACGCCGGACTTCTGGGCGTCGGAGATGGTGGGCAGGAAGCCCTCCAGCGGGGTCTTGGAGCTATCCATCTGGACCAGGACCTCGGCGCCCTCGGGGACGGCGGTGAAGTAGCCCGCGCCGTAGCCGTAGAGGATGTCGTCGCCGTCATTGACGTAGCTGGCGTTGACGAGCGTGGTGGTGGGATAGGTGACGTAGCCCAGGCAGTCCATAGCGCCGCGGATGGAGGCGCGGACAAGCTGCTCACCGAAGATGCTGCCGGCCTGAGAGCCGTTGGAGCCGTAGCCGATGAACGGGGCGCCGGCCTGGACGGCGGTCAGGGCGTCGCCCGACAGCCTGCTGGCGCCGAGGATGACGTCGGCCTTGGATGCGTCGTCGGTGGTATCGAAGCCTAGCAGGGACATGGCCGTGCGGTCATAGTTCCAGTTGGCGTTGCCCACGCGGCTGGTGTAGACGAAGCCGGAGTCGTTGTCGGCGGAAGCGCCGGTGATGAAGACGGAGGGGGCCTTGGAGATCACCTGCGCCGCGGGGACGTCGGCGGTCTGGAGGGCGGTGCCCGTCAGCAGGTACTTCTTGGCGACGGTGTTCCAGTCGCTCTTGGCGATGACGAAGTCGCCGTAGAACTCGCTGTTCTCGTCGGTGACCATGCCGACCTTCTTGCCGCTCTTCAGCAGCTCGTTGACGGCGTTGGTAGAGGCTTCAGAGGCGTTGGAGAGGATGACGTGCTGGCCGGAGCCCTCGAGGCTGGAGGTCAGACCGTCGATGTAGTCGAGGCAATCGTCATAGTCCATAGCCTCGCCGCAGGCGGCGATGATGGTCTCATAAGCATCCTCTTCGGCGCAGACGGCCATGTCGAAGCCGCGGGTCTTGTTGAAGGCGGTGATGCCCTCAGAGTACAGGACGGTCCAGGACTGGATCAGGGTGCCGTTGTACAGCGCGCCGTTGGCGACGGAACGCTTGGCCTGATACATGGACACGACCATGGTGCCGGCGGGATAGGTGACGCCGTCATAAGTGAAGGACTTCTCGGCGACGCTGATCTTGACGTCGTTGCGGCTCAGCCACTCCATCATGTCGGCGGCTGCCTGCAGGTTCGTCTGGTTCTCGGCGTCCATGGGGATGATGTAGCACTCGGGATAGAAGTTGCCGTTCTGGCCCTCGCCGTCGTACTCGGGACGGAAGAGCTCCATCTCGGCGCCTTCCACGTCGGCCTGGTCCGTCAGCCACTGGCCGACCAGCTCGTAAGCGTCGGAGTTGAGGTTGCCCACGCCGCGCTCGTAGATCTTCGTCTGGGAGGTCAGGTAGCCCAGCTTCTCGGAGGCAATGTAGTTGGCCTGGCCGAGGATGCCGTAGTTGACCAGCAGAGCGGCGTCATCGCTGTAGGCGGGCAGCTCGACCGTGTAGGCCACGGTGCCCTGCAGCATGGCGAACTGAGGGGTATAGGAGGTGGACATATCGTCCCAGGCGTCCCACATGGCGTCCTCGGCGGAGGTGCCGAACAGGTAGTCGCGCTGGGGGATGACGTAGCTGTTGTAGCTCTTGTTGTTGGCCACGGCCGCGATGCCCAGCGTCTCGCCGCCGGGGATCAGATGCTCGGCCAGCAGGTCGTACTCGAAGTTGGGCTCATGAGGAGGATCGCAGGGCTCGCACTGGAAGGCCTTGACCCTGCCGTGGAACTCGGTCAGGGAGACCGGGTTGAACGTGGCGATCAGCTTCTGCATGTTCTGGGTCTCGTTCGTGGTCTGGAAGGAGTTGTCGCGGTTGAGGTCGTAGCCGTTGGAGGCGGTACGGGTGTCATAGGTACGGCCTTCGACGTTCTCCTCGGGGACAAGGATGAAGAAGATGTCGTCCAGCAGCTCGTGGACGTCCACGGTGACCTCTTCCTGGGTGTAGTACTTGTCAAGGTCGACGACGCCGGAGGCGCTGTTGCCGGCGGTCAGCCAGCCGAGGTAGGTGGCGGTGTCCTTGACCAGGTCGGGGATGATCGTCTCACGGGAGGTCAGCTCGGCCTCGAACTCGGCCTGGCCCTCTTCGGTGAAGCCGGTGAGGTTGTTGTAGACCAGCTTGCCGGAGCCGGCAGCGGCCTCGATGAACGTCCAGGCGAAATCCAGGATGCCGTCGGTGGCGGCGACCTCGTTGGGATGGATGTTGGAGTGCATGACGGGGACCTTGATGTCGTCATACTTGCCGGCTTCGATGTCGGCCAGGACCTGCTCGGGCTCGGTCTCGGCCTTCTCGGTCAGCGCCAGCCAGTCGGTGACCGTCTGCTCGCTGTCGGCGATGAGGATATAGGGCATATCCAGCGCGTCGTAGATGACGCCGGAGGAGTGGCCCATGGAGAACTTCTCCACGTACAGGTCCGTGTTCTCGTTGGCGTATGCGACCAGCTCGTCCAGGGACTCGTAGATCTCGCTCATCAGATGGAACTTGTCGTAGGGGACGATCTTGATCTCGATGGAGCCGAGGGTCTTACCGTCGGCCTCAGCGGCCAGATCGAAGTAGCCGCAGACGTCCAGGTAAGCGCCGCCGTTGACGTGGGGGGCGGAGGGATCGTCGCCGAAGTAGCAGTTGTTGCTCAGCGTGGCGACGATGGCGCCGTCTTCATAGGCGGTCTCGATCTCGTTGAAGAAGTGGCCCTCGGCGCGGTAGATGCCCCACTCGTCAAGGCTGCCGCCCTGGAGCTGGTTGGGGTACTGGTCGGGGTCGTTGTACTCGTGATCGCTGCGGGTCAGCGTCCACGTGACGGCGGAAGGATCGACCTCCCCGTCCACGGGGATGGTGACCTTGAAGGTGCGGGGGACGGTCAGGGACACGACATCGTCGCCGTCGTCCGTGACGTTTTCAAAGGTGGCCGCGGCCGCCGTCTCGTCCTCCGCCGCCAGGGCGACGGTGGGCAGCAGGCTCAGCAGCATGGCCAGGGTCATCAGCAGGCTCAGGGTCTTGAGGCCCTTCGTTTTCCAGTGATACATCTTGCATGGCTCCTTTTTGTGCTATAGTGCGTAAAATCGATTACGGGAGTCATTATAGCACCGCGCGAAACGGATTGCAAGAGGTTTTCTGAAAAAATATTCAGATTTTTGAATATATATTTTCGTTTATGTGCTTTTAAATGTATAAAAATACCCCTGTGGTATGTGCCGCAGGGGTATTTGATGATTGTTGGGAAACTGTATCGCTCTTAATCCTTAATACTTCTTCACACCGGACAGGATCATGACCTTGTCCATCTTGGGCTCGATATCGACCTTCTTGACCTTCTCCTCCCACTCTTCCTTGGGGATCATCTCATAGGAGATGGTCAGCGCCTCGGGGGCGCAGCCCAGCGCGTCGATCATGGCCTGATTGACCTTTTCCACAACGCGCTTCTTCGTTTCCTCATCCTTGGGCCAGGACTTGATGGCTACATAAGGCATAGTCGTTCTCCTTTATAAATAATGATTAGAGCTCGGTGCTGGTCATCAGGGTCCAGACGATGTTGAACGCCTGCGCCCAGTCTTCCATGATCAGGTACTCCTCGGTGGTGTGGACGGCGTTCATGCCGGTGGACAGGCCAGAGCAGTGGAAGCCCTTGCCGGAGAAGATGTTGGCGTCGCCGGAGCCGTTGCTGACGTGGAACGTGGGGGTGATGCCCTCCAGCTCATAGGCCTTGATGATGGACTTGGTCATCCAGCACTCGGGATCGGGCTTGTGGGGCGGGCAGAAATGATCGACGTCGATGTCCACCGTGGCGCCCCAGTCCTTGGCGGCGTCCTGGCAGGCCTTGACGATCAGGTCCACCTGGTCCTGGATCTGCTTCTGGGTGTGGGAGCGGACCTCGCAGGTGAAGGTGACCTTGTCGGTAACGATGTTGGTGGCGCCGCCGCCCTCGATGCGGCCGATGTTGGAGGTGGTCTCCGGGTCGATGCGGCCGAACTTGATGCGGCTGATGGCGTCGGCGGCCACGGCGATGGCGTTGATGCCCTTCTCGGGCTCGATGCCGCCGTGGGCCATCTTGCCGTGGAAGGTGATCTCCAGGGCGTCCTTGCCCGCGCCGGACTTCGTCATGCCGCCCAGCTTGCCCGCGCCGTCCAGCGCGCAGATGTTCTTGCAGGGGAGCTTGGAGTAGTCAAAGTTCTTCGCGCCGTGCATGCCGTTCTCCTCGCAGATGGTGAACAGGTACCACAGGTCGCGGTGCGGGGTGTTGGTCTCCTTCAGGCGGTCCAGCGCCTCCATCATCATGACGATGCCTGACTTGTCGTCGGCGGCCAGAATGGTGTCGCCCTTGCTCTTGAGGATGCCGTTCTCGAACACGGGCTCAATGCCGCGGCCGGGCTCGACAGTGTCCTGATGGGCGTTGAAGCAGATGCCCTCGCCGGGGATCGTGCCGGGGATGTGGAGCAGCAGGTTGCCGGAGTCATCGCCGCCGATGGCCTTGCCGGCGTGATCGCGGTAGACCTCATAGCCCAGATCCTCGAAATACTTCTGCAGGAAATCGGTCATGGGGCTCTCCTCGTAAGAGGGAGAATCGATCTTGATCATCTGGATCAGACGATCCAATACGCGCTGTTGATTGAATTCCATGGGAAACTCCTCCTTTGCAGATTGAAGTTACCTCTATTATACCCTCCCGCGGCGGGAAAGGCAAATAAATAATCTTGTCTCCCTCCATTGCCCCGGCGGGTGTTTTGTGGTATGATAAGGTGTAAATATATCGAAATCTTCCATTTGGAGAGTCAATATGCGAATCATCATCGTAGGCAACGGAAAAGTCGGCAGCACGCTGGCCGAGCAGCTTTCCGCCGAGGATCACGAGATCACCATCATCGACCAGAACCAGCAGAACGTGGACAACCTCGTCAACCAGCTGGACGTCATGGGCATCTGCGGCAACGGCGCCAGCTACCGGGTGCTGCTGGAGGCCGAGGTCAGCCAGGCTGACCTGCTGATCGCCTGCACGAACCAGGACGAGATCAACCTGCTGTGCTGTCTGGTGGCCCGCAAGCTGGGGGCGAAGCACACCATCGCCCGCGTGCGCAACCCGGAATACAGCGACCAGCTGGTGTTCATGCGCGACGAGCTGGGGCTGAGCATGAGCATCAACCCCGAGCGCGCGGCGGCCAGCGAGCTGTTCAAGGTGCTCAAGTTCCCCTCGGCCATCAAGATCGAGACATTTTCCAACAACCGCGTGGAAATGGCGGAGCTGAAGCTGCGGAAGGAATCGAAGCTCTGCGGCGTCTATCTGCGCGACCTGCACAAGCTGTTCAAGGGCCGCGCGCTGATCTGCGCCGTCCAGCGCGACACGGCCGTGACGATCCCCGACGGCAACTTCATGCTGCAGGCGGGCGACAAGATCAACGTCATCGCCCCGGCGGGCGACATGCTCGACTTCTTCTCGGCTTTCGGCGCGATCCTGCCCGAGGCGAAGAACGTCATGATCATCGGCGGCGGGCGCATCAGCTTCTACCTGTCGCGGATGCTGCTGGAGAACGGCGCGAAGGTCAAGATCATCGACATCGACCCCAGACGCTGCGACCAGTTGGCGCGGCTGCTGCCGCGGGCCATGGTCATCTGCGGCGACGGCACCGATCAGGACCTGCTGGACGAGGAGGGCCTGCGGGACGCCGACGCGGTGGTGGCGCTGACGGGCGTGGACGAGGAGAACATCATCCTGTCCCTGTACGCCCAGAGCCACACCGAGGGCAAGGTGCTGGCCAAGGTCAACCGCCCGTCCCTGGCGGCCATCGCCGAGACGACGGGGCTGGAGTCCATCATCTCCCCCCGGGCGCTGGTGGCCAACATGATCGTGCGGTACGTACGCGCCATGCACAACTCCATGGGCAG
Source organism: Oscillospiraceae bacterium (assembly GCA_015068445.1). GTDB lineage: Bacteria > Bacillota > Clostridia > Oscillospirales > Butyricicoccaceae > RGIG1902. Next base: position 6,600 of record SVKN01000037.1, read on the forward strand.
CAATGTGGAGACGCTCCACCGGCTGGTGGGCGGGCAGGTGGAGGCGCTGGAGTTCCGCGTCAGCGACAGCTTCCCCGCCATGAACATCGAACTGAAAGACCTGAACCTCAAGCCCAACATCCTCATCGCGTCCATCTCCCGCGAGGGCAAGACCATCGTCCCCGGCGGCCGCGACGTCATCATGAAGGGCGACCGCGTCATCGTCGTCACGGCGCACCACAGCTTTGACGATCTGTCGGAGATCCTGCGATGAACCGGAAAACTGTCTTTTTCATCACCGGCAAGATCATCCTTGCCGAGGCGGCCATGCTGATGCTGCCGCTGCTGGTGTCCCTGGTCTACCACGACGGCATGACGTCGGAGTTTCTGATCGCGGCGGCGCTGGCGGCCGTGATCGGCTTCCTGCTGACGCGGCTGCGGCCCGAGGACCAGACCATGTACGCCCATGAGGGCTTCGCCATCGTGGCGCTGGCGTGGATCGCCTTGTCGGCCATCGGCGCGCTGCCCTTCTGCATCAGCGGGTACATCCCCTCGTATATCGACAGTCTGTTCGAGGTGGTCAGCGGCTTCACCACCACCGGCTCCTCGATCCTGACACAGGTGGAGGCGCTGCCCCGGAGCCTGCTGTTCTGGCGCTCCTTCACCCACTGGGTGGGCGGCATGGGCGTGCTGGTGTTCGTCATGGCCGTCATCCCCCTCAGCGACCGCCGCAGCATGCACATCATGCGCGCCGAAGTCCCCGGCCCCATCGTCGGCAAGCTGACGCCCAAGCTGCAGGATTCGGCCAAGATCCTCTACACCCTGTACCTGATCCTCAGCGCCATCCAGTTCGTGCTGCTGATCTGCGGCGGCATGGGCCCCTTCGACAGTGCCATCCATGTCTTCGGCACCGCGGGCACCGGCGGCTTTTCCTCCCACGGCGAATCCATCGCCTTTTACCACAGCGCCTACATCGAATGGGTCATCACGATCTTCATGGCGCTGTTCGGCGTCAACTTCAACCTCTATTATTACCTGCTGCTGAAAAACTACAGCGCGGTGTTCAAAAACGAGGAGCTGCGCTGGTATCTGGGCATCATGGTGACCAGCGCCGTCGCCATCGCCATCAACATCATGCCCCAGACCGGCGGGTTCTTCACCTCCCTGCGCTATTCGGCCTTCCAGGTCTCAACGGTCATGACGACCACTGGCTACGCCACCACGGACTTCAACCTGTGGCCGGCCTTCTCCAAGACGATCCTTGTGACACTGATGTTCATCGGCGCCAGCGCGGGCTCCACGGGCGGCGGCCTCAAGGTCTCCCGCCTGCTGATCCTCGCCAAGTCGTCGAAGAACGAGATCCGCCGCATGCTGCACCCCCGCATGGTGACGGCCGTGACGATGGACGAAAAGCCCATCCCCGAATCGACGGTCACGGGCGCGTTCATGTATCTGGCACTGTACGTCTTTCTGGCGGTGCTGTCGCTCCTGATCCTGTCCCTGGACAACTTCGATCTGGAGACGACGTTCACGGCCATGGCGGCCTGCTTCAACAACATCGGCCCCGGCCTCGGCGTCGTGGGCCCCACGGGCAATTACTCCGCGTTCTCGGATCTGTCGAAGATCGTTCTGATCTTCGATATGCTCCTGGGCCGTCTGGAGATCTTCCCGCTGATCTTCGGTCTCATGCTCCCCAGCCGCCGCTCCATCACCCGCGCGCTGACGCGGTCGGGCGCGCGTAAGTAAATAAAAGGAGAGATGATCATGTTCCGCGAAATGGTACGCAAGCATCTGCAGCTGCCCGAGCGCGAGTGCCTCGACGTCCTGCGGCAGGAGCCGAGAGGCGTCCTGTCGGTCCTCGGCGACGACGGCTACCCCTACGGCATGCCCATGGATCACTGGTACAACGAGGAGGACGGCCACCTGTATTTCCACAGCGGCCCCATGGGCCACAAGGTGGACGCGCTGAAAAACTGCGACAAGGTGAGCTACTGCGTCTTCGACAAGGGCTTCGTCCGCGAGGGCGAATGGGCGCTGAACATCCGCTCCGTCATCGTCTTCGGCCGCATGAGAGTCGTGGAGGACCGGGAGCGCGCCATCGAGCTGGTGCGGAAGCTCAGCTACAAGTACACCGACGATGAGACGTACATCGAGGGCGAGATCAAAAAGACCGGCAAAATCGTGCTTGTCTACGAGCTCATCCCCGAGCACATGACCGGCAAGCTGGTCAACGAATCGTGAATATGAAAAAAAGCCGCCTTTCGGCGGCTTTTTTCTTTTCTAATCGTCCATCCGACCGACGATCTCTCCGTTTTTCAGGTAGAACCGCGGCAGTCTGGGGTTGAGGACCGTGGGGACCTCACCGACAGTGGCGCCGTAAAGGCGGGCCATATCGACGATGGACTGCTCCTTGTCGCCGGAGCGGCCGAAGACGACGACCTCGTCGCCCTCTTTGCAGTCCACGTCCGTGACGTCCAGCATCAGATAATCCATGCAGATCTTGCCGATGATGGGGGCGTACTGCCCGTTGACCAGCAGCGACGCCTTCGTCTGGATCGTGCGGCGCAGGCCGTCGGCGTAGCCGATGGGCACCACGGCGATGCGGCTGTCCCGCAGGGTGAAGGAGATGGGGCCATAGCTGACCGGGCGGCCCATGGGCACGTCCTTGATCTGGTAGATGCGGGACTTGAGCTCCACGGCCATCTCGCACACGGTGCCCCGGGGATCCGGCCCCTCGATGCCCAGCAGCAGCGACGCCAGACGAACGTAGTCGTTGTGGGTCTCGGGGTAGACGGCGGCGTAAAAGCTGGCGGCGCTGTGGCGGATGAAGGAAAGGCCCTTCTCCCGAAGCCGTGCACAAAACTCGTCATAAAGGCCGATCTCGTGAAGGTTGAACTGGTCGGCTACGGGGAAATCGGCGCTGGTGTAGTGGGTGAAGACGCCCTCGATGCTGAGATTCGGCAGCGAGAAGACGTGCAGCGCGTCCTCCACGGCCTCGTCCATGCGCCCCTCCAGCACGATTCCGAACCGGGCCATGCCGCTGTCTGCCTTCAGGTGGCCGCGCAGCGTGACGCCCAGCCGCTGCGCCTCCCGGGACAGCGCTTCCGCGTGGCTGACGGAGATGAGGTTCGTGATGATATCGTGCTCCACGGCGACGGCGACGTGCTCCGGCAGCACGGGGCCGAGGGTCATGATGTCGCCCTCAACGCCGCCCGCCCGCAGTTCCACGGCCTCCTCGATGCAGGCCACGGCGAAGAACCGGCAGCCCAGCGTGTTGAGGAACCGGCCCAGCTTCACGGCGCCCAGGCCGTAGGCGTTGGCCTTGAGCACGGCGATGATCCCGCTGTCGCCGATGTCATGCTTGATGCGGCGGTAATTCTCCTCGATGGCGTCCAGCGATATCTCGATCCACGCGCGGTCGCGCTGATATTTCATAACAGTACCCTCCCTTATTCTTCTGGGTCTATTATACTTGCATCGGGCGAAAATGGCAATCATCCCGCCCGTCAAAATTTTTTTCGATAAATGAAAAATTAATGATTGATTTTCCCGATCGGCTATGATAAAATTATCTTTGTCGCAAGCGGATCATCATAATTTCTTTTTATGTCGGGGGTGAGACGATGATCGATCCCAAACTGAACACCATATTGTCCGTTGCCGAAACGCTGAACATCACCAAGAGTTCCAAGCTGCTGTCCATGACGCAGCCTGCCGTCAGCCAGCACATCAAGAGCGTGGAGAACACGCTGGGCGTCAAGCTGTTCGTGCGCACCAACAAGGGCCTCAAGGTGACGCCTCAGGGCGACATCGTCATCAATTACGCCCGGAAGATGAAGGGCCTGTACGGCGTGCTGCTGCAGGAGCTGAAGGACGAGCAGCGCTCCATGCGCCACCTGACCGTCGGCGTGACGCCCACGGCGGAGAACAACATGATCTCCCAGGTGCTGGCCATGTACAGCATCCAGAACCCCTCGGTGCGCATCACGATCATCGTCGATACCATCAACAACCTGTACGCCAAGCTGAAGGAGTACGAGATCGACTTCGCCATCATCGAGGGCATGATCTCCGATCCCTCCTATGCCTCCATCCTGCTGGACACTGACTATCTCGTCATGGCCGCGGCCAACGACAATCCGCTGTCGAAGCAGCCCATGGTCTCGCTGGAGAAGCTGAAAAACGAGCGTCTGATCCTCCGTCTGCCGGGCTCCGGCACGCGCACGCTGTTTGAGACGTCGCTGCTGAGCAAGGGCGAATCGCTGGATTCGTTCAACATCATTCTGGAGCTGGACAACCTCAACACCATCAAGGATCTGGTGGAGAGCAACTTCGGCGTGTCGATCATCTCCAAGAGCGCCTGCCTGGACGACGTGCGGCGCAAGCGCTTCCAGACCGTGCCCATCGAGAATCTGAGCATGATCCGCGAGATCAACATCATCTATCCCCGCGACTTCGCCCACGGCAACATCCTCAGCGAGATCGTCAAGCTGTACCATGCCAGGGTCAACACGAACAACAAATAAAGAATAAAGAAAAAAACAAAAGCGAGCCTTTCGGCTCGCTTATTTCATATAGGACGTGTCGCTGAAGCAGCGCACGCGCCGTCTGCCGTCCGGACGCAGCTCCAGGAACGAGACGCCGCCGGACTGTCCGTACAGCTCCCCCGTATCGAGCGCTTCCGGCGTCAGGCCGAGGAACCGGGCGGTGAAGACGCTGAGCAGGTCGCCGTGGGACACGACGACGGCGACGGCGACGTCCTCCGCCAGCAGCTCGTCGAGGAAGGGGCCGAGGCGGTCCCAGACGTCCCTGCGGCTCTCGGCGTCCGGAAACAGGCGGTCGTCGACGGTGCGCTCCGGCGACGTCATGTTCTCCCGCAGCCACTGCACGGACCTGCCGCAGGCGATCCCCAGGTCGCGCTCCCGCAGGGCGGGGCGCAGGAGCAGTTCGGCGCCGAAGCACGCGGCGATGGGCTCCGCCGTCTGGCGGGCGCGGCGCAGATCAGAGGTATAGAGGCGGATCGGGACGCCGCCCAACTCCGCGTGCAGCCGTTCGGCGATGCGCCGGGCCTCCTCCCTGCCCTGCTCCGTCAGGGGCCAGTCGGTGACGGAGCCCACCATGCCGTTCAGATGATGCTCGGACTGGGTGTGCTGGACAAGAATGATCGTCTTCACGGGATCGCCTCCTTTGGGATGATTATAGCCTATCGTGATCGAACCCGTCAAGAAAGGACCTCCCATGGGGAGGCCCTTTCGCTGTTTTCCTTTAACCGACCAGCGCTTTGCCCAGGTCCCGGCACTGCTGCGCCGCGTTGTCGTCGGGCTCGCCCATGGCGATGACGCCGTCGGCGACCAGAAGCGCGCCGCTTGCCTGCGCGTCCTCCTGCCATGCGCGCATCCACTCGCCGTCGCCCCAGCCGTAGGAGCCGAACAACGCCAGCTTCTTGCCGCCGAGAGCGCCCTTGACGCTGTCCCAGAAGGGCTGGAACTCGCTCTCCTCCAAGACCTCCGCGCCCATGGCGGGACAGCCCATGGCCACGGCGTCGGCCTCCTGCACGTCGGCGTCGGCCGCCGCGCCCACGTTCGTCAGACGGACGTCAGCGCCCGCTTCCCGCGCGCCCTCGGCCACGGCATTGGCCATGGCCTCCGTGTTACCCGATCCCGACCAAAAGATCACTGAAACCTTCATGATGATTTCCTCCATGCAATAAAATATTCGACAGGCTGTAGCCCTTTTTGACCATGCCGGCCACGGCGGTGCGGCAGCGGTCGTACAGCTCGAAGCTGCGGCGGGCCGCCGTCACGTCGTCGTAGACCTTCCAGTAACCGCTGAGCGCCTCGCCCTGACCGCCGCTTTCGATGAACGATTCCACGTCCCGGACCGGGTAGCCCAGGAACAGGCCGATCTCGTGGGGGAACGCCTCCTCCCCGCGCATGCGCTCGGTCAGCTGCGCCAGCAAAGCGCCCAGATTGCCCTCGCGGTAGCCGCACCGCCGCAGCAGCGCGGCGCTCTGCGGCTCCCCGAGGCACAGCGACAGCATGCAGGGGCGGTAGAACAGCACCAGTGTCCGGGCGTCCGTGCGCCGCAGCTCATACGAGGCGATGCCGCTGCGGGCGAACTTGGCGCGGCTGTCCAGCAGCCATCCGACGCTGAAGCCCGCTGCGCTGCTGTCGAAGGAGACGAGGTTCGAGGGCTTCGCACCCATGATGACCGGCGCACAGCCGTCGGCCAGAATGGCCTCGGGGCTCATGGGGCGTCGCTCGATCCCGGTCATCATAGGGCACCTCCTTGATTAGCTATTGCTAACTCATGGCCGCGCTCCCGCCAAGGGAGGAAGCTGGGAGCGGGCAATGATTAACTATTGCTAACTCGTTGTCTTTTGAAAAGGACTTGCGCCCTCTCATTCCGGTTAGTCTGCGCTAACCTATTGTGATGATACCATACTTCTCCCCTGTTGTCAAGAGGCGCATTTTGATCGCCCCGGCTGAATAGACGAACGCCCGCCGCTTCATGCGGCGGGCGGTTTTTGCCGTGAGGCTTATTTCATATTCAGGTCCTTGCGGATGGCGTCCTGGCGGCTCTTGGCGGCGTCGGCCCATTTGGGGTTGGTGGCGTACATCTCGGCGAGCTCGGCCATGACGGCGGGGACGTCGATGCCCTGGGGGCAGGCGTGGGCGCACTGGCCGCAGGCGACGCAGGCGGCGGGGCGCTTGTCCTCGTCGAGGCCGTCGATGCGCATGGAGCTGGCGGCGGACATGCCCACCTTGTTGCTGTTGTAGACGTCAATCAGGTACGGGATATCGAGGCCCACGGGGCAGCCGGCGCAGCAGTAGCGGCAGGCCGTGCAGGGGACGCCCTTCTTCATGCCCTCGGCGATGCCGAACAGCACCTCGCGCTCCTGCTCCGTCAGGGGCTTGTGGCTCTCAAAGGTGTTGAGGTTGTCCTCCACCTGGAACACCTCGTTCATGCCGGAGAGGATCATGCGGACGTTGGGCAGGTCCTGCAGAAACCGGAAGGCGTAGGAGGCGGCGGAGGCGTCGGCGTCCAGCGCCTTGAGCTTCGCAGCGTCCTCCTCGCTGAGGTTGGCCAGCTTGCCGCCGCGGCAGGGCTCCATGACCCAGACGCCCAGGCCGTGAGAGGTGATGAGGTCATACTTCTCCCTGGCGTCCTGCAGCGTCCAGTCGAGGTAGTTGCACTGGATCTGGACGAACTCGAACACGCCCTCGTACTGGTCCAGCAGACGCCTGAGCAGCGCCGTGCCGCCGTGGAAGGAGAAGCCCAGATGGCGGATCTTCCCCTCCTCCTTCATTTTGATGATGTCGGGGAGGATGTGGTACTCGGGGCTCTCATAGATCTTGACGGACCATTCGGTGATGTTGTGCAGCAGGTAGAAATCGAAGTAATCGGTATTGCACTTCTTCAGCGAGACGTTGAACAAAGCGATGTTGTCCACGGGGCCCGGCAGGGAGTGGCCGGGGAACTTGTCGGCCAGATAGTAGCTGTCGCGGGGGTACTTTTTCAGCGCCTCGGCCATGGCCAGCTCGCTCTTGCCGCCCAGATAGGGGTAGGCGGTGTCGAAGTAGTTGACGCCGCGGGCGATGGCCAGGTCGAACATGTCGTTGACCTTCTGCTGGTCGATCTCGCCGGTGGCGGGGTCGTTGACGAAGCGCATACATCCGAAGCCCAGGCGGGACAGGCTGAGGCCCTTGAAATCGTTGTAGATCATGTTTTCTCCTTTATCAAGCTCAGAGACGAGGGAGCGTCCGCGCTGCCGGGCCGCTCCCTCGGATTCGTTTCTTACGCGTCGTGACGGACGGGGGTGGACTGGTCAGTGAACTGCCACAGCGCCTCGATGGGCTCGTTATAGGGCTCGCCCGTGATCTCGCCGTCGTAATCGAGATAGCCGAGACCCGCCGCCACGTAGGCGGCCGCGCCGTAGGGCAGGCCGTTTTCGTCGAGGTCGAAGCCGGGGTTGTGACCGCCGACGGTCATGCCCTCTTCCTCGTTGCCGACGCCCACGCGCATCATGACGCCGGGGTAATACTTTGTCAGCACGGCGAAGGACTCGGAGCCCATGTTCAGCGCCTTGGGCTGGACGGCATCGGGGCCCATGGCGGCGCGGATGGCGTCGGCGCCCACGTTGGCCAGCGCCTCGTTGTTGATGACGGGGAGGATCGGGCCGGTGAGACGGTCGAAGGCGACCTCCATGTCGAACAGCTCGGCCTGGGTCTTGACGATGCGCACCAGCTTCTGCTTGAAGACGTTGCCGGCGTCGGCGTCATAGAAGCGGCAGGTGCCGCCGAAGGTCAGCGTCTGAGGGATGACGTTGGACGCCGCGCCCGCCTGGACCATGCCCATGGAGTTGGTCAGCACGACGGTGGGGTCCACGTAATTCATGCGGATGGACTTGATCATCTCATAGATGGAGACGAAGCAGTCGATGGGGTTGTTGGACTTGTCGGGGCGGGAGCCGTGGCCGCCCTTGCCCGTCAGGGTGATCTTGTAGCTGACGGCGCCGGCGTGGGCCGGGCCGGGCTGGCAGGCCAGATGGCCCGCGGTCAGGGAGGTGTCGGTGTGTTCGGCGAAGCAGGCGTCGATGTGCACGTCGTTCTCCTGGATGTGCTTCATGATGTAGTAGATATTGCCGCCGCCTTCTTCACCGCGCTCGAACAGCAGGTAGACGCGGCCCTTGATCTTGTCCTGATTGGCCTTCAGCAGCTTCGCCGCGGTCAGCAGCATGGCCGTGTGGCCGTCATGGCCGCACATGTGGGCCACACCGTCCACCTTGGAGACGCAGACCTTGGGCTTTTTGGCATTGCAGGGCAGCTCCTGGATGGGCAGCGCGTCGCAGTCGGCGCGGAGCAGGACGGTCTTGCCGGGGACGGGGCCGTCGATGTGGGCCAGCACGCCGCCGTCCTTGATGTTGACGTACTCGACGCCGGTCTTGTCCAGCTCGTCGCAGATCAGCTTGACCGTGTTGAACTCGACGCCCGACAGCTCGGGGTTCTCGTGGAGCCTGCGGCGGATGCCGACGGTGTAGTCGCGCAGCGCCAGGGCTTCCTTCAGGATTTCCATAGTCGTTTCTCTCCTTTATGTCTTTATTTGTCGTTTGATTTCCGCTATAATAACAGTAACCTAAATAAGGAGGGTTTTGCGAAATGAATGTGATCGCTGTCTATTTTTCCGCCACCGATACGACGAAAAAGAACACGCTGGCCGTGGCCGGGGCCTTCGGATGTCCCGTGCGGGAGATCGACGTGACGACTGAAGGCGCCTGCGGCGAGGCCTTCGGCCCCGAGGACGTGGTCGTCTTCGGCGCGCCCTGCTATGGCGGCCGCGTGCCCAAGGTCGCCAAAGCGCGCCTGGACTGCTTCACGGGGGAGCATACGCCCGCCGTCATGGTGATGACCTACGGCAACCGCGACTTTGACGACGGCCTCGTCGAGATGGTCGACATGGGCACGGCCCACGGGTTCGTCCCCTTCGCGGCAGCGGCCGTCATCGGTCAGCACACCTTCGGCGAGGTGGCCGTGGGACGGCCCAACGCGGAGGATCTGGCGGCCGACGCAGCCTTCGGCAGACAGTGCGCCGAAAAGCTGGCCGCAGGCTCGCTCAAGGTGATCGACGTGCCGGGCAGCCGCCCCTACAAGGACGGCGGCAATGGCGGCAAGTTCCGCCCCGCCACCACCGACGCCTGCGTGGACTGCGGCCTGTGCGCCGCCTCCTGCCCCACGGGAGCCATCGGCGGCGACAACCGCACCATCGACGACGACAAGTGCATCTCCTGCTTCCGCTGCATCCACGTGTGCCCCGTGGGCGCAAAGGTCATGGATACCCCGGCGTACAACGAGTTCGCCGCCGCCTTCTCCCAGAAGCTGGCCGCCCGCCGGGAAAATCAGTATTTTCTTTAGTCGTCGATAACGTCGAAATCGACGTTGCGATAGCTCAGCAGCTTATCGGCCATGTCCCGGCCGTACCGCTCGGCGAAGCGGTCGAGGACATTGGCCGATATTTTTCTGCCCTCGCTGGAGAAGATGGCCTCGGTGATCTGGGAATAGGTCTTGTAGGAATGGCCGCAGTGATAGTCGAAGCCGCGCTGGTTCTTCGGATCGCGGACGAAGGTCTGGCCCTCCGCGAAGTTGGCGCCCTCGCTGATCTGGATGCAGTACTCGTGATCGTGGAGGCTCTGGGTAGTGTTGAAGACGAGGTAGGGGTTGAAACCGCGGACGATGGCCTTGTCCAGATGGGTGCAGTAGACGACGCCGCCCTCCTGCATGCCAAGGCTGGCGAACTCGATGGCCCAGGGACAGCGGGTGATCTTCGTCACGAGGTCGGGCGACCACTGGAGGTTCGTGGACTGGTTGTTTTCCTGGGCGTCGATGACGGTCTTCGTGTTGACCCACTCGCCGTATTCCTTGTAGGTCTGGAAGTTCAGGGGCTTGCCGTCGCGGATGGCGCGCTGGGCCATGCGGGAGCCGCGCTGCTCGGCATAGCGCTGGGTGGCCTGGACGAAGGCGGCCTTGCCGCGCTCGCCGAAGGCTTTCGTCAATTCATCGTAAAAGGCCGCCGCGATAAAGGCGTGATGGCGTTCGGTAAACTCTTTCATGCTGTCCTCCCGTTATTTTTTCTTTTTCAGGGGCGTCTTGTTGCCCTTTTCATCCATGATGTACGTGTTGCTCAGCGCCGCATGGAGGCTGGCCTTGACGGAGTCGATGTACTCCCGCCGCAGCGCCTCGCGCTCGGCGTGCTCCTCCTCGCTGAGGCCCTCGGTCTTGTGCTTGCGGGCCAACTCGTTGATGCGGTCGATCTTGTGCTGTTTCAAAGGACTCACCTTCTTTCCTGATTCTATCATACCGCAATTTTGCGCGTGAATCAATTCTTTTGTATAAAACGGTGCCTCGCGCGCCATACTATGACTGCTTTCAAATACTGCGGAGGTGATCCAATGAGTCCCAAGGAGCTGCTCTATGTAGAGGACGCGCTCAACCACGAGAAGCACATGAAGACCTGCTGCACCAAGTCCGCCGACGAGCTCGGCGATCCGGCGCTGAAGAACATCATGACCGACATGGCGCGGATGCACCAGAACATCTTTGACAAGCTGTACGAGCTGCTGTAAGGAGGGCGAGACGATGAACGAACAGAACGACCGCATGACGTGCGAAACGCTGCTGATCGAGACGAAGGGTCTGTGCGACCTGATGATGCACGGCACCATCGAATCGGCGACCCCCGACGTCCGCGCCGCCTTCTCCCAGGCGCTGCAGGACACGCTGAGCATGCAGCAGAAGATCTATGACTCCATGGCCGACAAGGGCTGGTACCCCAGCGCCCAGGCCCAGAGCCAGCAGATCAGCCAGACGAAGCAGAAGTTCGCGAACATGCAGTAACAAAAAAGCCTCCCGACGGGAGGCTTTTTCATGCGGTTCAGTTGGCTTTGTTCTCCTTGACCCTTGCGATCTTGTTGTTGCCCTTGCCGGGGACGACCTCGAGGCCGGGGATGCTCTGGACGAACTTGGCGAAGGTGGAATAGCCGTGGTCCTTGACGCGGAAGCCCTTGAAGGCGCCGTGGATCCTGTGGCCCAGGGAGGCCATCTCCATGCCGCCCTTCCCCGCGCCCGTGACGGCGCGGCGGATGAACTCGACGATCTCCCGATCGCGGCCGCCGTCGTTTTTCAGCCGGACGATCAGCGCGGAGTTGTCGTCCAGCAGCTCGAAGCGGTCCATCTCGCCCACAAAGCGGGACAGCGTGCTGTAGCCATAGGTGCGCACGTCGAAGTCGGAGTACTTCTTGATCAGGCGGTTGCCGATCTCAGCCAGATCGGTGCGGCGGGCGCGGTCGTCGTTCTCGGCGATGATGGCGGCGATGTCGTTCTCGATCTCGGCACGGGTGACGGCCTCGGGCGCCTCGGGCGGCTGCTCATCCTCGTCCTCCTGCTCCAGCAGCAGCTCCAGGTTCGTGAACACGGTGCAGGCGGCGCGGAAGGACCGGGGCGTCTTACTCTCGCCCATGCCGATGACGGTCTTGCCCGCCTCGCGCAGGCGCGCGGCCAGGCGCGTGAAGTCGCCGTCGCTGGACACGATGCAGAAGCCGTCCACGTCGGCGGTGTAGAGGATGTCCATGGCGTCGATGATCAGCGTGGAATCCGTGGCGTTCTTGCCCACGGTGTTGCGGAACTGCTGCACCGGCGAGATGGAGTATTCCATCAGCGTCTCCTTCCACTTGGTCATCTGGGCGCTTGTCCAGTCGCCGTAGATGCGCTTGTAGGTGATGACGCCGTACTTCGTCACCTCGCCGAGGATATCTCTGATGTATTTGGCGGACACGTTGTCCGAATCGATGAGGATCGCAAACTTGAGGTCTTCCATAGCACAACTCCCGGGATCAGTCTTTTTCTTTAGTTTACCACATTCCGGCGGGACAAAAAAGACCTTTTCGTGCGCGGCCGTTTACAAAACGCCGGGTTTCTGCTTTGCTGGTGCCGGACGAGCTGACGGACGCCGCAGCGGAGATCTTCGCCTCCGAGGAGAACGACCGCGAGCAGCGCCGCAAGAAACGCGCGGAACGCGAGCGGAAGGATCGACAGACGACAAAAAGCACACGGCGGACGCCGTGTGCTTTTTCGCTGTAAAGCCTAATTGCCCGATGCGTACTGCTTCAGGACCTCCTCCAGGGCGGAGGAGCTGCTGCTGTGGCAGTGGGCGACGGTGGTGTTGAAGCGGTCGGCGGCCTGCTTGGCGCAGCCGGCCATTTTATGGGATACGGTCTTGGTAAACAGGATGATCAGATCGGGACTGCCGATCTGGTCGGCAAAATTGCCGCGCATCTTGGTAAAGACCTTTGCCTTGCAGCCGTGACGCTTGCAGATATCCTTGTATTTGCACTCCATACACTCGTTGCCGCCGACGATGACTACGCTCATGGACTCGCCTTCCTTCCGTGTCAATTGAGTTAGTTTCTGCTAACCCAATAATAACACATCGGTTAGCAATAGTCAACTCTTTTTATTCAGAATTTCAGACGACTGGATGAACGCCTTGATCTTCTCAAAGGTGTCGTCGCTGAGGTCATGCTCGATGCGGCAGGCGTCATCGACGGCCGTTTCGGGATCGACGCCCAGCGCCATGAGCCACTCAGACAGGAAGGTGTGGCGCTCATACATCTTCTCGGCGATGGCCATGCCGCGATCGGTCAGCTCGACCCAGCCCTCCTTGTCCACCGTCACATAGCCGTTGTTTTTCAGCAGATTGATGGCGCGGCTGATGCTGGGCTTCGTAAACTCCAGGTGGCGGGCGATATCGACGGAGCGGATCTTGCCCTTCTCCTCCTTGAGCATCAAAATGGCCTCCAGATAGTTTTCGGCCGATTCGTGGATCTTCAAATGCACATCTCCTTTCCGGAAACTTTTGTCTTAGCTATTATAACATCTTTCGGAGAAAGAAACAAGCCCCTTAGTTAGCAATTGCAAACTATTCTGTTTTCCCTCCCGGACAGCGAAAAGGACGGCATATCACCGGGAATATGCCGTCTGAGGGTGGCCGCAGAGGCAGCCTGCGGGCGTACGGAAGGGGCGCGAAAAAGAAGAAGAAAACACGCCGCACGTCCGTCCCGGAAGCGCCCGAACCTCTGCTGTGCCATACCTTATGAACGCATCCTGCGCGAATGTGCACAAAAACACGTGCCGTATCAGCTGTTCTTTTCTACGATTATAGCCAAGGATTCACGGTTTTGCAATATCTTTTTTACAAAATATTTACACAACATTTTTGGCAGAATTGCACAGTCCGGCGCAGCAAAAAACCCCGCCCGGGCTTTGGGCGGGGTCTGATCGTTTTTTCTACAGGTCCAGGGCCTGCTTGTACTCGTCTTCCCCGCGGACCTTGCCGACGGCGGCGAAGGACAGCTGCGTGTGATCGAAGACGTCCCTGGCGACCCGGAGGACGCTCTCGGGCGTGACAGCGTCGAAGCCCCGGGCGATCTCGTCCTCATCCACGGCGCGGCCGTAGACGAACTCGTTGCGGGCGATGGTGCTCATGCGGGAGGTGGTGCTCTCCAGCCCCATGAGGATGCCGGACTTCAGCTGGGTCACGGCGCTTTGCACCTCCTGCCCGGTGACGCCCTTTTCCAGCAGCTCGGCGATCACCTGGCGGATCAGGCCGATGGCCTTCAGCTCCGTCTCGCGGTTCAGCGCCACGTAGACGCCGAAGACGCCGGTGCCGTAGTAGGCCGTAGTGAAGCTGTAGATGGTGTAACACAGGCCGTTCTGCTCGCGCACGCGCTGGAACAGCCGGGAGGACATGCCGCCGCCCAGGATGTTGTTCAGCACCTGCAGGTCGTAGCGGCGGTCGTCGCCCACACCCATGCCGGGCCAGGCCAGCATCAGGTGGTTCTGCTCGATGTCCTTTTCCAGCAGTGTGAAGGACTTCTGATACCGGCTGTCCTCCAGCGCCGGAGGGGTGCCGGGCTTCATCTGCGAAAGCGTCTCGCAGAGGGCGCTCAGGTCCTCGTCCGAGTAGCTGCCGCAGAGAGAGACGACGGTGTTGGCCGGGGTGTAGCACCTGTCGTGGTAGGCCTTGAGGTCCGCGCCGGTCATCTTGTCCAGCGTCTCCTTGAAGCCGAGGATGGGCCTGCCCAGCTTGTAGCCGTCGTAGATGGCGGAGAACAGCTCCTCGTTGACCAGGTCGTCGGGGGTGTCCTTGTACATGCCGATCTCCTCCAGCACCACGCCGCGCTCCAGCTCCAACTGCTCCTGATCGAAGGAGGAGTTGAAGTACATGTCGCACAGCAGCTCGGCGGCCGTCGGCAGGTACTCGCCCAGGCAGCGGCAGTAGTAGCAGGTCTGCTCCTTGGTGGTGAAGGCGTTTGACTGCCCGCCGATGGCGTCGAAGTCGGCGGCCAGCTGCGCGGCCGTGCGGGTGGCCGTGCCCTTGAACAGCATGTGCTCGATGAAGTGGGAGATGCCGCACAGCTCGGCGGGCTCGTGGCGCGAGCCGCTCTCCACCCAGATGCCCAGGGCGCAGGAGCGCAGATGGTCCAGATGCTCGTGCACGACGCGCAGGCCGTTGGGCAGCGTGATCTTTTCTACCATATTATCTACCCCCGTTAAAAAACCGCGGCAGAGCGCGGAGCGCTCTGCCGCAGACAGTCTGTTTTGAGTATTGCCGGAAACGGCGCGAATTATTTCTTCGCGTCCTCCTCGCGCTCGGCGATCTCCTTGAGCGCGTCCTTGCGGGACAGGTTGATGCGGCCCTTGTCGTCGATCTCAATGACCTTGACCCAGGTCTCGTCGCCGATGTTCAGCACGTCCTCGACGCGGGGCACGCGGCGGTCGGCCAGCTTGGAGATGTGGATCAGGCCCTCCTTGCCGGGGGCGATCTCCACGAAGGCGCCGAAGGTCATCAGACGGGTGACCTTGCCGTAGTACAGGTCGCCGATCTCGGGATCCTTGGCGATGCCCTCGATCATCTTGCGGGCGCGCTCGCCGTCGGCGGAGTTGATGGCGGCGATGCAGACGCTGCCGTCGTCCTCGATGTCGATCTTGGTGTTCGTCTCGGCGGTGATCTTCTGGATCACGGAGCCGCCCTTGCCGATGACCTCGCAGATCTTCTCGGGGTCGATCATGATGCGGATCATCTTG
>SVKN01000038.1 GCA_015068445.1 Oscillospiraceae bacterium
TGTGCATCCCGCTGCAACTCCCTCAGTCAAACGGCCCTGCCGTTTGCCAGCTCCCTCACGGAGGGAGCCAAGGAAGGGCTGGTCCGCGCAGATCACGGTGCCTTCAACGTCAAAAAAGCGCGCGGCGGACGCCGCGCGCTTGGTTTGCATTCATTTTTACTGTTCCAGCTGATACGCCCGGTACTGGATCGCCTCGGCGATGTGCTCGGGCAGCAGGGGGTCGCTGCCGGCCAGATCGGCGATGGTGCGCGCCACGCGCAGGATGCGGTCGTAGCTGCGGGCAGTGAGGCCCAGGGACGAGAACGCCATGCGCAGCAGCGCCTTGCCCTCCTCGTCCGGCTCGCAGAACCGGCTCATCAGCGACGGCGGCAGCTGGGCGTTGCAGGTGACGCCCAGGCCCGCGTAACGCCTGTACTGGATGGCCCGGGCGGCCTCTACGCGCTTCAATATCTCGGACGACGGCTCCTGAGCCACCCGCTGCTCCAGACTGCCGACGTCCACGGCGGGGACGTTGACGTGGATGTCGATGCGGTCCATCAGCGGCCCCGACACCCGCGACAGGTACCTCCGCACCGCCTGATCCGTGCATGTGCACCGCCCGCCCGGCTGGCCGTAGTAGCCGCACTTGCAGGGGTTCATGGCGCACACCAGCATGAAGCGGCTGGGGTAGCTGTGGCTGCCGGAGGCGCGGGAGATCGTGATCCTGCCGTCCTCCAGCGGCTGGCGCAGCGCCTCCAGCGTGTCCTTGGCGAACTCGGGCAGCTCGTCGAGGAAAAGGACGCCGTTGTGGCTCAGCGAGATCTCGCCGGGCCGCGGGATGCGCCCGCCGCCGGACATGCCCGCCGAGGAGATCGTGTGATGGGGCGAGCGGAAGGGCCGGGAGGTGACCACGGGCATGGACTCGTTCAGCAGCCCCGCCACGGAGTAGATCTTCGTCGTCTCCATGGCCTCCTCCGCCGTCAGATCGGGGAGGATCGAGGGCAGCGCCTTGGCGATCATGCTCTTGCCGGAGCCCGGCGGGCCGATCATCAGGATGTTGTGTCCGCCCGCGGCGGCGACCTCCATGGCGCGCTTGACGGCCTGCTGGCCCATGATGTCCCGGAAATCCGAGGAGACGCCCCGGGTGGGCGTGAAGGGCACGGAGGCCAGGGGCCGGATGGGGTCCTCGCCACGCAGGTGGCCGATCAGCTGGGAGATGTGCTCCACGGGGTAGAGCTCCGCGCCCTGGGCGAAGGCAGCCTCGCCCGCGTTGTCCTTGGGCAGGAAGATCCTGTTGACGCCGCCCTCCACGGCGGCCAGCACCATGGGCAGCGCGCCGGACACCGGGCGCACCTCGCCCGTCAGCGACAGCTCGCCCAGGAAGCAGCAGTCGGCCCCGGGCGTTCTGATCTGGCCCGAGCAGGCCATGATGCCGATGAGGATCGCCAGATCGTACACCGGCCCCTCCTTCTTGAGATCGGCGGGGGCGAGGTTGACGGTGATGCGGCGGTAGGGGTAGGCGTAGCCCGCATTTTTCATGGCCGTGCGCACACGGTCCCGGGCCTCCTTGACCGACGTGTCGGGCAGCCCCACGACGTCGAACTGCGCGTTGCCCCGCGACAGATCGACCTCGCAGACCACCCGCCGGCCCTCGATGCCCAGTATTCCCGCTGTGTTGACCTTGACGACCATAAAACCACCTCGCGTGATTGACTGCTTTTATTGTACTATAACAGGTGAGGAAAAACAAGGAAGGAATACGGCGCCGCGCCGCGGCCGATCCATAAAGAATCCCGCCTTGCGGCGGGATCTTTTTTTAAGCCATATTCCGTTTTGCCGTGCTGAGCATCAGCTTGATGCGGTTCAGCTGGTTGACCTCGCTGGCGCCGGGATCGTAGTCCACGGCGGCGATGTTGGCCCTGGGGTATTCGCTGCGCAGGGCCTTGATGACGCCCTTGCCCACGACGTGGTTGGGCAGGCAGCCGAAGGGCTGGATGCACACGATGTTGTCCACGCCCTCGTTCAGCAGCTCCACCATCTCGCCGCACAGCAACCAGCCCTCGCCGGCCTGATTGCCCAGGGACAAAAACCGCTTCGTGGGCTCGGCGATCTCGAGGATCGGGTGGGGCGGCGTGAAGCGGCGGCTGGCGCGCAGCGCCTCCACGGCGGGTCTGCGCAGGCCCTCCAGCGCGTCGATGCCCACGTTGGACACGATGAAGTCGCTGAAGCTCTCGCCCAGGTATTTATACTTGTAATTGCCGTCGTAGACGCAGTTGGACAGGAAATCCATCAGGTCGGGGACCACCGCCTCGGCGCCCTCGCGCTCCAGCAGCTCCACCAGATGGTTGTTGGCCAGGGGCATGTATTTGACCAAAATCTCCCCGACGATGCCCACCCGGGGCTTCCGGAGCGTCTCATCGAGGGGCAGACTGTCGAAGTCGCGGACGATGCCCCGGCAGATGGAGCGGTAGGTGTACCCCGGCGCGCCGCCCACGGCCCAGTTCTGGCAGATGCGCTTCCACTTTTCGTGCAGCGCGTCGGCGGAGCCCGGCGTGCGCTCATAGGGCCGCGTGCGGTAGAGGCACCGCATCAGCACGTCGCCGAACACCAGCGCCTGCAGGCCCTCCAGCAGCATCTTGGGCCGGACCCTGAAGCCCTCGTTCCTCTCCATGCCGTTGGCGTTCAGGGAGATGACGGGCACGTGGTCCATCCCCGCCTTGTGCAGCGCCCGGCGGATGAAGCCCACGTAGTTGCTGGCGCGGCAGCAGCCGCCCGTCTGGCTCATCAGCAGCGCCAGACGGTGGGTGTCGTACCGGCCGGACAGCACCGCCTGCATCATCTGCCCTACGGCGACGATGGAGGGGTAGCAGGCGTCGTTGTTGACGTATTTCAGCCCCACGTCCACGGCCTTGTCCATGTCGTTGCCCAGCAGCGCCACGTTGTAGCCGTACTTGCGGAACACAGGGGCCATCAGATCGAAGTGGATGGGGCTCATCTCGGGCACGAGGATCGTGTAGCCCCGGTCGAACATCTCCCGGGTGAACTCCGTGCGGGGGTATTCCTCCGTGTGGACCTCGGCGCGCACGCCCTTCCGTTTCCGCATGTCCATGGCAGCCAGCAGGCTGCGCACGCGGATGCGGGCCGCGCCCAGGTTGTTGACCTCGTCGATCTTCAAAACCGTGTACAGCTTGCCTGCCTTCTCGAGGATCTCGGCCACCTGATCGGTGGTCACGGCGTCCAGGCCGCAGCCGAAGGAGAACAGCTGGATCAGCTCCAGATCGTCGTGCTTCGTCACGAACTCCGCCGCGGCGTACAGGCGGGAGTGATAGACCCACTGATCCACCACGCGCAGCGCGTTTTTGTAGTCGTATTCGATGGGCAGGCTGTCCTCGGTGAAGACGTCGAGGCCGTAGGAGGCGACGAGCTCCGGGATGCCATGGTTGATCTCGGGATCGATGTGGTAGGGCCGCCCGGCCAGCACGATGCCCCGCCGCCCGGCCTTTTTCATCTCGGCCAGCACCCGCGCGCCCTCGGCGCGGATGTCGTCCTTGGCCTGCCGCTGCTCCTGCCAGGCCAGACGCGCGGCGTTCCGCACCTCCCAGGCCGGGATGTTCCAGGTCTCCTTACAGAACTGGACCAGCCGGTCGGCGGCCGACTTCTCGTCCGTAAAGGCGATGAAGGGCCGCAGGTACTCGATCTCGCCGGAGGTGATGGCCTCCACGTTGTTTTTCAGGTTTTCGGGATAGGAGATCACCATGGGGCAGTTGTAATGGTTCTGCGCCAGCGGGTTCTCCTTGTATTCAAAATAGACGCAGGGGTGGAAGATCGTCCGCACGCCCTGCTCGTACAGCCACTGGACGTGGCCGTGGGCCAGCTTGGCGGGGTAGCACTCGGACTCCGAGGGGATGGAGTCCATGCCCAGCTCGTAGATGCTGCGCTTGGAAAACGGCGACAGCACCACCCGGAAGCCCAGCTCCCGGAAGAACACGGCCCAGTAGGGGTAATTCTCGTACATGTTCAGCACACGGGGGATGCCGATGACGCCGCGGCGCGCCTCCTGCTCGCTCAGCGGCTCGATGCCGAAGATGCGCTGGCGCTTGTACTCCACGAGGTTCGCCCCGCGCTCCGCGCCCGTGTGAGAGGGGACCTTCTTCTCGCAGCGGTTGCCGCTGATGTAGCGGCCCGAGGGGAAGGTGTTCACCGTGAGCATGCAGTTGTTCTCGCACCCGCCGCAGCGCACGGCCCGGGAGGTGTAGCGCATGTCCCGGATCTCGTCGAAGGACAGCATGGAGGAGCTCTCGCCGTCATAATTCTCCCGGGCGATCAGCGCCGCGCCGAAGGCGCCCATGATGCCCGCGATGTCCGGGCACACGGCCTCCATGCCCGCGATCTTCTCGAAGGCGCGCAGCACGGCCTGATTGTAGAACGTGCCGCCCTGCACCACGATGTGCTCGCCCAGCTCTTTGGCGTCGGCCAGCTTGATGACCTTGAAGAGCGCGTTCTTGATGACGGAGTAGGCAAGACCCGCCGAGATGTCCGAGACGGCCGCGCCCTCCTTCTGAGCCTGCTTGACGTTGGAGTTCATGAACACCGTGCACCGGGTGCCCAGATCGATGGGGCTCTCGGCGAAGACGGCCTCTTTGGCGAAGTCCCGGGCCGTGAAGCCCAGGGATGCGGCGAAGTTCTCGATGAACGACCCGCAGCCCGAAGAGCAGGCCTCGTTGAGCATCACCGTGTCCACGGTGCCGTTTTTCAGCTTGATGCACTTCATGTCCTGCCCGCCGATGTCCAGCACGCAGTCCACCTGCGGGTCGAAGAAGGCGGCGGCCGTGGTGTGGGCGACGGTCTCCACCTGCCCGTCGTCCAGGCGGAAGGCGGCCTTCAGCAGCGCCTCGCCGTAGCCCGTGGAGCAGGCGCGGGCGATGCGCGCGCCCTCCGGCATGGCGGCGCGGATCTCGGATAAGGCTTCCCGGGCCACCTCGATGGGCCGGCCCTGGTTATTGGCGTAGGTGGAGTATAGAAGCTGCCCCTCCGTGCCGATCAGCGCCACCTTCGTGGTGGTGCTGCCCGCGTCGATGCCCAGGAAGCAGTCGCCCCGGTAGGCGCTCAGCTCCTCCCGGCGCACCACGGCCCGGCGGTGGCGGGCCTGAAACGCGTCGTACTCCGCCTGACTTGCGAACAGAGGCTCCAGCCGCTTGATCTCCAGCTCCAGCTCCACGCCCTGCTCCAGCCGGGCGATCAGCTCGTCGATATCGCGGCTGTCGCCCGCGGCCTCCATGGCGGCGCCGGCGGCGGCGAACAGGTGGGAGTCGGGCGGATCGACGATGTTCTCCGGCGTCAGCTTCAGCGTGCGGATGAAGGCGGCCTTCAGCTCCGTGAGGAAGTGGAGCGGCCCGCCGAGAAACGCCACGCACCCGCGGATGGGCTTGCCGCAGGCGAGGCCCGAGATCGTCTGGTTGACGACGCTCTGGAAGATGGACGCCGCCAGATCGGCGGTGGCCGCGCCCTCGTTGATCAGCGGCTGGATGTCTGTTTTGGCGAATACGCCGCATCGCGCGGCGATGGTGTAGATCTCTTTGTAGTCCTTCGCCGCTTCGTTGAGCCCGGCGGCGTCGGTGCGCAGCAGCGCGGCCATCTGGTCGATGAAGGACCCGGTGCCTCCGGCGCACACGCCGTTCATGCGCTCCTCGAGGCTGGGGCGGAAGTAGATGATCTTGGCGTCCTCGCCACCCAACTCGATGGCCACGTCGGTCTGTGGGTAGCCGGCCTCGATGGCGTCGGCCACGGCCACGACCTCCTGGATGAAGGGCAGTCCCAGCGCCTTCGACAGGCTGATGGCCCCGGAGCCGGTGACGCCCGCCCGCAGGCGGCAGGGGCCCAGGCGCTCCCGGGCCTCCCGCAGCAGCGCGGCCAGCGTCTGCTGCGTGTGGGCCTGATGGCGGCGGTACTCGCCGTATAGCTTCTCGCCGCGCTCGTCCAGCACCACCAGCTTGACCGTGGTGGAGCCGATGTCGATCCCGGCACGGTATTCCTGCATGATCTCACCTCCGAAAAACGCAACTTTTAACACTTATATTATAGTATGAAGCGCCTGCGTTTGCAAGGTTAGAAAAACTAAATATTGCATCATCTAACTTTCGACGATCCTCGTCAGACCCCCGATATTTTGGTTTGCGTACAGAATACATATACTGTATAATAAAGAAAAACGCCCCTCAGGGCTTTGAACAGACGACAGAACAGGAGGAGACCATGAACACCAGACGCATTATGATGGGTCTTTTGCTGGCGGTGCTGCTGTGCGCCGCCGTCCTGCCCGGGCGCGCCGAGGCCGTGACGGAATACGACCTCTGGGTCTGCGGCCAGCGGGTGACGAGCGCCAACAAGGACAGCATCGCGGGCGGCGTCACCTATGACCCGGACACCGCCACGCTCCGGCTGAACAACGCGAAGCTGACGGCAGAGTACAACGTCAATACGGAAGCTAATTTCGACGGCAGGTGCTGCGCGATCTACGCCAGGATCCCGCTGCAGCTGGAGCTGACGGGCAGCAGCACGATCACGGCCCTGGGCCGCGGCCACAAAGCCGCCGCCGTCTACACAAACGGCGAGACGCTGACGGTCTCCGGCAGCGGCAGCCTCATCGCCGAGGCCGTCTGCCGCGACAGCAACCCGGACGGCTTCAACTGCGGCAAGCTGATCCTGAACGGCGGCACCGTGACGCTCCGCGGCATCAACGAATCGGGCGCCGCCACCCTCTCCGCCTACGGCGGCAACTTCTTTGAGCTGACAGTCAACGGCGGCACGCTGACGGCCGTCGGCACCAGCAGGGCATTGGCGATCCTTAACGGGTATTTTTACAGAGTCCCGCAGGGCTACCAGCTCCTGGCCGCCCGTGACCCGGAGGGCACGGACCTGCAGACGGTCAGCGCGGCCGCGTTCCTGAGCAAGCAGACTTCGGAGACCCCCGTGGAGGAGCGCTACCGTTACGTCGTGCTGTCCGTACCCGCGGACACCCGCTCCGTGACCTTCGACGCCAACGGCCACGGCACGGCCCCGGCGCCCCAGTACCTGCAGGCCGGCACCGCCGCCTACCGTCCCGCGGACCTCGAGGAGAAGGGCTATGTCTTCCGCGGTTGGTTCACGGACAAGTTCGGCACGCAGGAATACGATTTCGCAAAGCCCGTCACGGAAAATATGACGCTTTACGCCGGCTGGACCGAGCGGCTGGACGGCCTGGGCGTCTGGGTCGGCGGACAGGAGATCACCGGCCTCAACAAGAACAACATCCCCGGCCTTGCAGGCGGCTCCGGGTCCTATGACCCGGCCACGGGCACCCTGACGCTGAACGGCGCCAGAGTCCTCCCCGTCACCTACGCCAATGAGAGCGGCAGCCAGGCCCTCATCTATGCGGACGGCGATCTGACGATCCGCGGCAGCGGCGAGATCGCCGCGAAGAATACCGAGATCGAAGGCGTCCGCGTGAAGGGCGCGCTGACCATCGACGCGGACCTGACGGTCGACGTCAGCGACTGCGGTCTCGGCGCCGACAGGCTCGAGGTCCTGGGCGGCGAGACGTCCGTCTGTGCCAGCCTGGGCACCGGTGTCAGGCCCAGAAGCGGCATGACCCTCAGCGGCGGCAGCCTGTCGGTGAAGGGCTACAGCTGGGGGATCTACATCATGGCCGGCGACGTCACGGTGACGGGCGGCCAGCTGACCGTATCGATGTACGAGCCGGAGCAATATGGCTACCACGGGATCGCGAACAATTCGCGCGGCAAGCTCGTCGTCACCGGCGGCGCCGTGGACGTCGCGGGCCGAAGGGCCGCGTACGCGCTCAAAGACGGCGCGGAGCTCGGCCCCGACGTGGCCGTGCTGGAGCCTGCGGACGCCCCTCTGGGCAAGGACAGGAACGGCTATTACACCTACATGGACGGCGCAGACCCCGCCAAGCACGTGGTGATCGGCCCGAAGCTGCGGGTGATGAAGGACGTCAACGTGACGATCACGGCCCCGCTCCCCGGCAAGACCCCCGATTTCGCGCCCGTCCTGCCCGAGGGCACGGCGCTTGTGACGGACTACCCGGCGTCCGGCTATGTTCACGGCGTCCGCTGGAGGGACACGGTGACCAATGAATACCTGTCGGCGGAGGATACCTTTGAACCCAACCGCGAATACACCCTGCGCATCTCCATGACGGCGGTCGATCCCGTGCGCTTCTCCGTCAGCGGCGGCGAAAACGACGTCATCGCCGCGGTCAACGGCGTCGAGGCCGCGGCCCGCAGCCTCACGGCCGACCCGAAATACTATGATGAGAGCGTTTACATCAACCTGTCCGTCACCTTCCTCTGCCCGGACCACGAGCACGTCCCCGGCGAGACGGTGCGTGAAAACGAGGTCCCGGCCACCTGCGCATCCGACGGCAGCTATGACGAGGTCGTGTACTGCACGGTCTGCGGCGCAGAGCTGAGCCGCGGCACGAAGACCGCCGCCAAGCTGGCCCATACCCCCGGTGAAGAGGTGAAGGAAAACGAGGTCCCGGCCACCTGCACCGCCATGGGCAGCTATGACAAGGTCGTGTACTGCACGGTCTGCGGCGAGCAAATCAGCAGAACAGCGACGGCCGTTCCCACCGTGCCCCACGACTGGGGCGAGCAGGTCGTCACCAAGGAGCCCACCGATACGGAGTCCGGCGCCTTCGAGCACACCTGCAAGGTCTGCGGCACGAAGGAGACCGGCGTGATCGGCTTCACCGGCGTCAGGATCCTGATGGCTGCGGCCGTGAAGAAAGCGGGATACACCGCCGCAAAGCTCGAATACTACCGCACCGAGCCGTTCACCGTGCTTCTGGCCGCCTATGATGAGAACGGCCGCTTCCTCTTCGCGCAGAAGGCCGAGCCCTACGGAGAGCTTGTAGACGAAGGGCTCTTCGCGTGCGAGTACGTCGAGGCGTCCCGGCTCGTTTTCTATGTTTACGACAGCGCGACCCACGTCCCGCTGGGTGCCTCCATGGAAGTCACGGAAGTGGTGGAGCGTTAGGGAAGCGCAGTCCCTCAAATCGATCAAAAGGCGTCGGCCACCGGCCGACGCCTTTCAGCTTGCAGCAAAGGTCAGTATTTACCGCCTGTAACGCCATGCTCGCGCAGCGAGCAGTATCGAATGGGTGTTTTTGGCGGACATGCGCCGACAAAAACACTCCTTAAGCAAAGTATAGCAGGAAACCGCGCCCGGCGACATCCCCCCAAGGGCGTATTTCAACCGTATTGACGGCGGCAAATATGGAATGGTATAATATACTGTCTGAATATGCCTGTGTGTGAAGGAGGGACGCCCATGTGGGTCGCGTCCGATTGGAAGGACTACCGGCTGCTGGACTGCGGCGGCGGGCAGCGCTATGAAAAGTGGGGCAGGCAGTACCTCGTCCGCCCCGATCCCCAGGCCATCTGGCCCCAGGCGGAGAAGTGGGACAAGGTCAACGCGGTGTATCACCGCTCCAATCAGGGCGGCGGCAGCTGGGAGGTCTTCTCCCTGCCCGAGAACTGGCAGATCGGCTACGGCGACCTGCGCTTCAACATCAAGCCCATGAGCTTCAAGCACACGGGCGTCTTCCCGGAGCAGGCGGCCAACTGGGACTTCATCCGCCGGAGCATCGAAAACGCGCGCCGGGAGATCAGCGTCCTCAACCTGTTCGCCTACACGGGCGGCGCCACGCTGGCGGCGGCCGCCGCGGGGGCGAGCGTCTGCCACGTGGACGCGTCCAGGGGCATGGTCGGCTGGGCGAAGGAGAACGCCCGCAGCTCCGGCCTGGGCGAGAAGCCCATCCGCTGGATCGTGGACGACTGCGCCAAGTTCGTCAAACGCGAGATCAACCGCGGGCACAGGTACGACGCCATCATCATGGACCCGCCCTCCTACGGCCGCGGGCCGTCCGGGGAGCTGTGGCGCTTCGAGGACAACATTTACGATTTTGTGGAGCTGTGCGCGGGCGTTCTCAGCGATCAGCCGCTGTTCGTCATCATCAGCTCCTACACCGCCGGGGTGTCCCCGTCGGTGCCGGAATACATTTTGGGCCGCACGGTGCGCCGCCGCTTCGGCGGGCGCACGGAATCAGGCGAGCTGGGCCTGCCGGTGGAGAGCACCGGCATGGCGCTGCCCTGCGGCCACACCACCAGATGGATCGGAGAATGAGCATGGAAAGACCGATCGTTTCCGTCGAACATATCACCTACTGCTACCCGCCCGACGAGGGCAAAGCGCCCGTCCCCGCCGTGGACGACGTGACCATTCAGGTGGAGAAGGGCGAGTTCGTCGCCGTGCTGGGCCACAACGGCAGCGGCAAATCCACCTTTGCCAAGCATCTCAACGCCATCCTGCTCCCCGAGGGCGGGGCGGTGTATATCGATAACATGGACACGAAGCGGGAGGAGCTGCTGCTGGCCATCCGCGAGAAATGCGGCATGGTCTTCCAGAACCCCGACAACCAGATCGTCGCAACGCTGGTGGAGGAGGACGTGGCCTTCGCCCCGGAGAACATGGGCGTCCCGCCCGAGGAGATCCGCAGGCGCGTGGACCGCTGCCTGGAGATCGTGGGCATGAGCGAGTTCAAGCGCCACGCCCCGCACCTGCTGTCCGGCGGCCAGAAGCAGCGCATCGCTATCGCGGGCGTGCTGGCCATGGAGCCGGAGATCCTCGTCATGGACGAGCCAACGGCCATGCTGGACCCCTCCGGCCGGCGCGAGGTGATGAACGTCGTGCAGCAGCTCAACCGCGAGCGCGGCATGACCGTCGTTCTGATCACCCACCACATGGACGAGGCCGCCCGGGCCGGGCGCGTCATCGTCATGCACGAGGGGCGTGTGGCGCTGGAGGGCACGCCGACGGAGGTCTTCTCCCGGGTGGAGGAGATCCGCGCGCTGTCCATCCTGCCGCCCCAGACCATGGAGCTGCTGTGGCAGCTGCGCCTGCAGGGCTTCGACCTCCCGCTGGACGCGCTGAGCGTCGAAGAGTGCGCGGACCGGCTGGAAGCGCTGCTGCGCGCGTAAAAGGAGTTGAGACCATTGCCAGATATCTTGACAGTCGAGCACCTGACCCACACCTACTCGGTGGGTACGCCCTTCGAGCGGGTGGCCGTGGACGACGTGAGCCTCCGCGTGGGGCAGGGGGAGTTCGTGGCCCTGATCGGCCACACGGGCAGCGGCAAATCGACGCTGATCCAGCATTTCAACGGTCTGCTGGCCCCCACCTCCGGCCGCGTCCTCGTGGACGGGCAGGAGCTGTTCAAATCGAAGGAAGTCACGCTGAAGGCCCGCTTCAAGGTGGGTCTCGTGTTCCAATACCCCGAATACCAGCTGTTTGAGGAGACGGTGTACAAGGACATCGCCTTCGGCCCCCGCAACATGGGCCTGGACGAGCAGGAGGTGGACCGCCGGGTCCGCATGGCCGCCGCCCAGATGGGCCTGCGGGAGGAGCTGCTGGAGGTCTCGCCCTTCGACCTGTCGGGCGGGCAGAAGCGCCGCGTGGCGCTGGCCGGCGTGTTCGCCATGGAGCCGGAGCTGCTGGTGCTGGACGAGCCCATGGCCGGCCTCGACCCCGTGGGGCGCGAGGAGATCATCCGGTGCATCCGCTCGTTCAAGGAGACCTCCGGCGCGTCGATCCTCTTCGTCACCCATTCCATGGAGGACGCCGCCCGCATCGCCGACCGGCTGATCGTGCTGTATCAGGGCCGCATCCTCATGGAGGGCACGCCCGCGGAGGTGTTCTCCCGCGGCGCGGCGCTGATCGACGCCGGCCTCGACGTGCCCATGGTCACCCGCGTGTTCATGGAGCTGAAGCGGCGGGGCCTGCCCGTGTCAGACAGCGTCTACACCGTGGAGCAGGGCGCCCGCGAGATCGCGAGACTGAAGGGGGGAGCGTCATGCTGAAGGACATCACCCTCGGTCAGTTTTTCCCCGGCGACAGCCTGCTGCACCGCCTGGATCCGCGCACGAAGATCGTCTCTGTGATCCTCTTCGTCGTCAGCCTGTTTCTGACGGGCTCCTGGGGCTACCTGCTGTGCTTCCTGTTCCTCGCCTGGTGCGTCAAAACCTCCGGCATCGCCCCGAAGATGATCCTCAAGAGCTTAAAGCCCCTGGTGATCATCCTGATCTTCACGGGCGTGCTGAACATGCTGTACACTCCCGGCGACCCGCTGTTCCATTTCTGGATCATCACCGTCACGAAGCAGGGCGTCTGGAACGCCTTCTTCATGATGTTCCGCATCGTCATGCTCATCGCGGCCACGTCGATGCTCACCTATACCACCTCGCCCATCGCGCTGACGGACGGCCTTGAGCGGCTGCTGTCGCCGCTCAAGCGGCTGCACGTGCCCGTGCATGAGTTCGCCATGATGATGACCATCGCCCTGCGCTTCATCCCGACGCTGATCGAGGAGACCGACAAGATCATGTCGGCCCAGAAGGCCCGCGGCGCGGACTTCGAGACCGGCAGCCTGATCCGCCGGGCCAAGGCGCTGGTGCCGATCCTCGTGCCGCTGTTCATCTCCGCCTTCCGCCGGGCCGACGAGCTGGCCACGGCCATGGAGTGCCGCCTCTATCACGGCGGCGAGGGCCGCACGCGCCTCAACACCCTCGTCATGCAGCGGAACGATCATATCGCCCTGTGCGTCGTCGTGATCCTCTGCGCCGCCGTCATCGCGCTGCCGCGTCTGATGGGGTGAGCGGATGAAGAATTACGCCCTCAGGCTCTCGTATCTGGGCACGGCCTACCACGGCTGGCAGCGCCAGAAAAACGGCCGCAGCATCCAGCAGTGCATCGAGGAGGCCGTCAAGAAGACGTGCTCCGTCGACACCCACGTCTCCGGCTGCGGCCGCACGGACGCCGGGGTCCACGCCGAGGGCTACGTCGCCAGCGTCAAGATGGACTGCTCCATCCCGCTGGACCGGCTGCCCTTCGCGCTGAACGCCCGTCTGCCCGACGATATCGTCATCCACGAGGCCCACGAGGTCCCCATGGACTTTGACGCCCGCTTTTCCTGCATCCGGAAGGAATACACCTACCGCATCCACAACAGCCCTACCCGGGACCCGTTCCTCACCGACCGGGCGTACTTCTACCCCCAGCATCTGGACGAGCAGCGCATGATCGAAGCCGCCCGCCACTTCGTCGGCGTCCACGACTTTTCCGCCGTGCGCAGCATCGGCACGCCCGTGCGCTCCCCGGTGCGGGAGATCTATTACCTCGACGTGGAGCGCCGGGGCGACCTCATCGAGATCTTCGCCTGCGCCAACGGCTTTCTCTACAACATGGTCCGCGCCATCGCCGGGACCCTCGTCTTCGTGGGCAACGGCAAGCTGGACCCCGAGAGCATCCCCGCGATCCTCGCGTCGAAGGACCGCGAGCAGGCGGGCCCCACGGCCCCGGCCTGCGGATTGTATATGACCGCGCTCGATTACGGCATGGAGGCAATCAATGTCATTTCAAAGCATCGATAACGTCACCCGCTTCCGCGGGGACTTCCGGCCCGCCGTCATCGCGGCGCTGCGGACCGTGGCCATGGCCGGCATCGTGCTGACCATCGTCTACTGCATCTTCAACTTTCAGGAGGACCTGAACACCGGCAACCTCCGGCGCATCGCCAGCTACATCGAGCAGCTGACCTTCGACGAGGACCCCGTGGACACCTTCACCTTCGACGCCGGGACCGCCTCCTCCTACGCGCCCTTCGACGTGGGCGTGGCCATCTGCGCCGGGGGCAGCTTCCGCTTCGTGCCGCCCTTTGCCGATATGGAATACTCCTGCCGGATCAAGTACACCGACCCCCGGCTGGCCCCCTGCGGCCAGTTCGTCTACGTCTACGATCTGGGCGGCCGCGGCATCTCCCGGCTCAACAGCTATTCGCTGCTGGACGAGATCACGCTGGACTCCGACATCATCTCCCTGTCCGTCAACTCCTCCGGCCAGTGCGCCGTGGTGACGAACGAGGCTGGCTACCGCACGGCCGTCACCGTCTTCGGCAAGCACCTCAAGGAGCAGTTCAAGTGGCAGACCTCCGAGCATTTCGCCTTCCTCTCCGCGCTGTCCCCGGACGGCGGCACCGCCGCCGTGCTGTGCCTGGGCCAGAAGGACGGCGCGCCGAACCTGTATATCCGTTACCAGCCGACCAACGGCAGCGAGTGCAAAACCACCGTGGAGCTGGGCGACATGAACGTTTACGATATGGAATACCTGTCCAACAGCCGCCTGATGGTGGTGGGGGACAGGGGCGTGCAGGTCTTCGACAATTCCGGCAAGCTCCGGGGCAGCCTGGAGATCCGCAGCGGCACGCTGACGTCCTGCGAGCTGCGGCGGGAGGGCTGGTGCGCCCTGGCCGTCAAGGCCGAAAAGGGCGACAGCACCCGCGTCTTCGTCCTGGACGAGAGCTGTCAGGAGATGTGGAGCGGCGACGTCCGCGGCGCCGTGCGCTATATGGCGCTGTCCGACGACCAGCTGGCCTTCATCGCCCACGACGGCGTCCACCGCGTCCTGCTCCCCGAGGGGGAGGAGGCTGTGCGCGCCATGGTGGGCATGCGCGACGTACTGATCACCGAAACGGGCAGCGTGGCCGCCGTCTACAGTGACCGCGCCCAGCTCGTATCCTTTGAAGCGGAGGATTGATCATGGACATTCTGAAAATACCGTACCTGTTCGACGTCATCTTCGCGCTGATCCTGATCCTGATGATCCGCCTGGGGCGCAAAAAGGGCGCCTTCCGGATCGTGGCCGGCATGTGCGGCACGCTGTTCGCCTGGGTCGGCGCGGGCATCATGAGCCCCAACTTCACCCCGCTCGCCGCGTCCCTGGTGGAGCCTTACGCCCGCCGGGCCGTGGAGCGCGCCGCCCGGTCCATGGGCGAGACGCTGCTCAGCCAGGCGGGGGAGACCGTGGCCGTCGGCCGCTCCGGGGCCATGCCCCAGGCGCTGCAGCAGCTGGGCCTCAGCGAGCGCCTCCACGAGCTGGCGCAGAAGCTGTCCGTTCAGCAGGCCTTCGTCAAGCTGCTGGAGGGGGCCGAGGGACAGGTGAGCCCCATCGAGCTGATGACGAAGGCGGTCGTGGACAAGATCGCCCCGATCCTGACGTTTTTCGTCCTTTTCTTCCTCATCAAGCTGGCCATCAACCTCATCGCCCGGTTTCTGAGCCTGGACTGGCCCATCGTCGGCGCCCTCAACCGCCTGTCCGGCGGGCTGTTCGGCGCGCTGGGCGGCGTGCTGCTGGTGCTGGCGCTGTGCGCGGGCATCCTGCGCTACGGCTCCGACGAGCCCGCGGGCCTTACCTCGAAGCAGATGCTGTCCGAGAGCTATGTGGGCGGTTTCGTCTGCCAACTGGCCGGATGGAGCCCGGAATCTTCCGCGCGTTCATAATACAGACATATTCCTGTGTTATCATAGACCCGGATAGAGTACGATAAAAGGAGAACACTATGAATCTGCCCAATGCGCTGTCCCTGTTCCGGCTGTTCCTCGTGCCGGTGTTCCTGTGTGTCTTTTTCTCCACGCTGCCCCACGCCTATCTGCTGGCGGCGGGCGTGTTCCTGCTGGCCGGATTGACGGATATCCTCGACGGCAGGCTGGCGCGCAAGTACAATCAGGTCACGATGCTCGGGCGGATCCTCGACCCGCTGGCGGACAAAATGATGTCCCTGTCCGTCCTCACCGGCATGGCCATGCGCCACCTGATCCCCGCGGCCGTCACCATCATCTACATCGCCCGCGAGGTGTTCCAGATGGCCGGCGGCGCGCTGCTGTTCCGGTATCTCAAGGACATGCCGCCCTCCAACAAGTGGGGCAAAGCCGCCACGGCGCTGCTGTACGTGGCGATCCTCGCGACGATCCTGCTCGACCTCCCGCAGATCGTCAAGTATTTCCTCTTCGGCTGCGCCCTGGGCGCCATGCTGATCGCGCTGCTGTCCTACATCGTCATGGGAGTCAGACTGTTAAAGGAGAACAAAACCGTATGAACGTGCCCATCTGTTCCAGATGCAAAAAGAATATGGCCGTCGTCTTTGTCACCAAGATCGAAAACGGCGAGACGAAAAACGAGGGCCTGTGCCTCAAATGCGCCCGTGAGCTGAACATAAAGCCGGTGGCCGATCTCATGGATCGCTTCGGCATCACCGACGACGATCTGGAGTCGATGACCAAGGAGCTGACCGAGGGCGAGGGCCTGGAGGGCCTGATGCAGCATTTCGCCGGCATGGACCCCGAATCCGCCCCCGACGAGCCGGAGAGCGACGACGGCGACGAGCAGTCCCGCGCGCCGTCCTTCCCGCTGTTCACCTTCGGCCGCCAGCGCATCCAGCGGGAGAAGGAGCCGGAGAAGAAGCAGCGGAACAAGCCGCCCAAGTTCCTCTCCAAGTACGCCATCGACCTCACGGACCGCGCCAGAAACGGCAAGCTGGACCGCGTCATCGGCCGCGAGAGCGAGACCGAGCGCGTCATCCAGATCCTCAACCGCCGCCAGAAGAACAACCCCTGCCTGATCGGCGAGCCCGGCGTCGGCAAGACCGCCGTGGCCGAGGGCCTGGCCCAGCGCATCGCCGCCGGGAACGTGCCCTTCAAGCTGAAGGAGAAGCAGGTATGGCTGCTGGATATGACGGCCATGGTGGCCGGGACCCAGTTCCGCGGCCAGTTTGAGAGCCGCATGAAGAGCCTCATCGACGAGGTCCGCACCCTGGGCAACATCATCCTCGTCATCGACGAGGTGCACAACCTCGTGGGCGCCGGCGACGCCGAGGGCAGCATGAACGCCGCCAACATCCTCAAGCCCGCCCTGTCCCGGGGCGAGATCCAGGTGATCGGCGCCACCACCTTCAAGGAATACCGCCAGCACATCGAGAAGGACGCCGCGCTGGAGCGCCGCTTCCAGCCCGTGACCATCAACGAGCCGTCCCTGGACGAGACCTTCGACATCCTCCGGGGCGTCAAGGGCTATTACGAGAGCTATCACGGCGTGTCCATCCCCGACGAGATCATCCGTCAGGCCGTGTGGCTGGCCGACCGCTATATCAGCGACCGCTTCATGCCCGACAAGGCCATCGACCTGCTGGACGAGGCGTGCTCGGACCTCAACCTCAAGAGCACGGTCATCAACCAGAAGGCCGCGCTGCAGCGGGAGCTGCAGGACAAGCGCGAGCAGATGGAGCAGCTGCAGAGCAGCACCCAGGACCCGCAGGAGGACATCTTCGCCCGCATCGCCGAGACGAAGAGCCGCATCCTCCAGATCGAGCAGGAGCTGGGCCGCCTGGAGGCTCAGCCCACGCCCCAGCTGTCCGTGGATGACCTGTCACGCGTCATCGAGCTGTGGACCCACATCCCCGCCAGCAAGGTCAAGGAGCAGGACTTTGAGCGCATGACGAAGCTGGAGGAGCGCCTCAAGAAGCGCGTCGTAGGGCAGGACGAGGCCATCGAGGCCGTCGCCTCCGCCATCCGCCGCCGCAGGGCTGGCGTCAGCCAGAAGCTCAAGCCCGTGTCCTTCATCTTCGTCGGCCCCACGGGCGTGGGCAAGACGGAGCTGGTCAAGTGCCTGGCCGCCGACCTCTTCTCCACCGAGGACGCGCTGATCCGCCTCGACATGAGCGAGTATATGGAGAAGCACTCCGTCTCCAAGCTCATCGGCGCGCCGCCGGGATACGTGGGCTACGACGAGGCCGGTCAGCTCACCGAGAAGATCCGCCGCAGGCCCTATTCCGTGGTGCTGTTCGACGAGATCGAAAAGGCCCATCCAGACGTGCTGAACATCCTGCTGCAGATCCTGGACGACGGCCGCGTCACCGACGCCCAGGGCCGCAAGGTCTCCTTCGAGAACACCGTCATCATCATGACCTCCAACGCCGGCAGCAACCGCACCTCCGGCACCGTGGGCTTCGGCCAGTCCGTCACCCAGCAGGACCGCGAGAAGGCCCTCAGCGCCCTCAGCGAGATCATGCGCCCCGAGTTCCTCAACCGCATCGACGAGATCGTCCCCTTCAATCACCTGACCGAGGACAATTTCAAGAACATCGCGGGGATCATGCTCTCCGACCTGCAGAAGGGCATGGAGCGCAACGGCATGACCTTCACCTGGGACGAGGCCGCCGTGGAGTACCTGACGAAGAAGTCCTACTCCGTCAAGTTCGGCGCCCGCAACCTCCGCCGCCTCATCGAAAAGGAGGTCGAGGACAAGGCCGCCACCCTGATCATCTCCTCCTGGGAGAACCCCATCAAAACCATCCGCCTCACCTCTGACGGCGAAAAGACCGTCGTCACGGGAGAGTAAAAGAAAAAGCCGCCGAGAGGCGGCTTTTTTCAGTTGACAGTTGACAGTGAAGGGCGAATGGACAATTGACAATTGTTGTGCCTGCGGCGCATTTGATACCGCCGCTGCGCGGCGTAAGGCACACAGCCCCGGACAGCGGCCGTCGCAGCGGCGGCCTGTGGCCGCCATGACCACGCCCGCGCACATCACGGCCCCGGATGGTCGCGATGATCCCGCCGCAACGCCCTCAGTCACGGCCCTACGGGCCGTGCCAGCTCCCCATTCCGCGCGAAAGGCCCAGCCGTAGGCTGGGACACGCGTGCTCAGAATTCCGCGCGAAAGGCCCAGCCGTAGGCTGGGACACGCGTGCTCAGAATTCCGCGCGAAAGGCCCAGCCGCAGGCTGGGACACGCGTGCTCAGACGGAGGGGGCGCCGAGGAGGGGGTCATCGGCCCGCGCCGCAGGCGCACATTATATACGGCGCTTCTGCGCCGCGCCGGCAGTCCGGCGCAACGATTTGCGGCGATTCACTCGCCGCAAATCTATTGAATTCTCACGGGAACCAAAAAAACAAGAGCGCCGAAAAGCAAGGGCGAATAAGGAAGTAATTTCTTTATGCAGGGATGGTGCAGCCCTTTCAGGGGCTGCACCGTTTCTGCGTTCAGGCGCTGAGCCTGTACTTCTGCGGATTTGCACGGAGTTCTTCCTTCTCTTCCTCTGCCGGAAAGTCGATCGTTCCGGCTGCGGTGAAGCAGATGTCCGCCTTTACGCGGATGTGTCCGCTGGAACAGCGGGGCGTAGGTCACTCCCGGGGAATCAGAAATCGCCCTTCCAGGCGGGGCAGAGCGGGCGGCTGCTCCCGTCCACCAGGAACAGCTTATAAACCGAGCCGCTGCCGCCTGGGGTCAGGGTGTCCGTCGCCTTGGGGGCGGAAACCGTCTGCGTCCAGGTCATCTTCCCGCCGTCGTAGCGGGCGGCGATCAGCGTGGCCCCGGCGGGAGCGGCCGTCACGGTGTAGGTGAGCTTGTTTCCGCTGACCGCGCCGCTCACCGCCGCAGTCGGCAGTGCCGGGAAGGTGTACGTGACCTGGATGTTACTCATGGAAAACTGCTTCGCCGCGCTCTGGCCGTTCACCTCGGCGGTGGTGCTGTTTCTGAACGAAAAGCCCTTCTCCGGCGTCAGGCCGACCTGAACCTGGTACACGTGTCCCGCCTGAAACACGCCGGTTTCAGGGTCCAGCCAGCTGGTCCTGTCTCCGGTCTTGTCGGCCCAGGCAATGCCATTGCGCCAGACGCCCGTGTTGTACTCGTCGGAGCAGTAAGGCGCGCCGGACGGAAACTCCGCCGTATAGTCCGGCTTCGCGCCGACCGTGGGCGCGTCCAGCGTTACGGAGACGGAGAGAATATCCTCCGGCACCGTGAAGGTATACCTGACAGAGAGCCGATCACCCCACACGTGCGCCTCCGCGCTCTTTGAGTTTAACACGGCGGTGGTGCTGCTTCTGAACGCGAAGCCCTCCGCCGGCTTCAGAAAGACGGTGACCTGGTACGCGTGTCCCGCCTCGAATACGCCGCTCGACGGGTCAACATAAAGATTTGTTGTTTTATCCAACCAGCCTATGTCATTGCGCCAGTTGCCTTCGGTGTAGTCTCTGGAGTAGTAGTTCGCGCCGGAGGGAAAATCCGCCGTGTAGTCCGGCTTTTTCCCGGCCAGGGGCGCGTCGATCCCGATCCTGACGGAGGGAATGACCTCCAGCGGCGCCGTGAAGGTGTATTCGACCCAAATCTGATCGTTGTAACGCCCCACCGCCGCGCTGTTGTCGTTGATCGTGCCGGTGACGGCGCTTGTGAAGGCATAGCCCTCCTTCGCCGTCAGATAGACGGTGACGCGGTATTCGTGTCCCGACTTGAATACAGAGGAAGACGGATTCAGATTGGTATTCTCGGTCATATCTCTCCATATGATCTCGCTGCTGTCCGCCTGGAAGTAGTGCGCGTCGGAATAGAAAGAGGCCGTGTAGTCCGGCGCATCGCCCACCACAGGCGTTGTCAGTATGACCGCGGCGGAGGAAATGCCCTCCGTCGTCGCCGGGAAGTGGTAATCGAGCCGAAGCTGATTTGAGACTTCGCTCGTGATCGCCGTATCTCCGTTCACTTTGCCCGTGGTGTCCGAAAAAGCATAACCAATCTGCGGCTTCAGGTAAACCACGGCATGGTACTTGTGCCCCAGCTCGAACACGCCGCTCGACGGATCCATCCAGGCACCTGCGGTTTCATCTCGCCATGCGACGCCGTTGAGATAATGGCTGTTATCGACCGGATCAGATAAATAGTGCACACCGGACGGCAAAGTGGCCGTATAATCCGGCTTCCCGCCCACCACGGGCGGGTCCAGCGTGACCGAGACAGAGGGGATGTTCGTCACCGTCAGCGCCGGGAAGGTGTACTGCACAAAGGCGTCACGTAAGTCTTTATTCCGAATCACTTGTGCGTTATGTCCGTTCACCGTGGCTGTGGTACTTTCCGAGAACCCCCAGCCGGCTTTCGGCGTCACCTGGATGATCACGCGATACTTATGTCCTTCCTTGAATACGTTTGTCTCTCTGTCGGGATATAAATATGCAAATACATCTTCAGGCAAAGACGCATCTTCCCACTCGATGCCATTGAGTACAATGTCATTTGAGATGTCGCGCGTATTGTAGCCGGGACCGGACTGCGCCGTGTAGTCCGGTCTTGCGCCCACCATGGGATTTTCCAGCGTTATGGCGATGTTGTCAACGGTCTCCGTCGCCAGCGCCGTCGCGGGAAGAAGCCCTGCCAGCATGACAAGGGCAATTAGGATACCCAGCAGCTTTCTTGTATTGCGTTTCATTTGAGCACCTCTTTTTGTAAAGATTTGGCTTACGAAAAACAGTCTGCGCTGCGCAAAAGGAGAAAAGGCAGGTTAAACCGCTCCCCTCGAATGAACTTGTGAGGATGCTTTTTTACCGTCCTCAGGAGCCGCCAGAACAAAGCGCAGTTCTTGGCAGAGGCCCTTGGCTTCCTATATCGAATTTTTGCAGATAACGCGCGAGGATTGCTTCAGGATTTTCTCTGTCCATTTCTTCCTCCTTCTTGACTGCAAGCGGCGGCTGACAGGAATCATCCTAACGTCATTATAAGGACAAAAGTGGGATGGGTCAAGGTGTGCGAAAAAACAGCCCCGGAGAGCATCTCTGCTCTCCGGGGCTGAACTTGCCTTTGCAGCGCCGCTTATAAAGACTTGCTTACGCAAGCCCTTTTCCTTATACACGGCGCTTCTGCGCCGCGCCGGCAGTCCGGCGCAACGATTTGCGGCGATTCACTCGCCGCAAATCTATTGAATTCTCACGGGAACCAAAAAACAAGAGCGCCGAAGGCGCTCT
Organism: Oscillospiraceae bacterium; assembly: GCA_015068445.1. GTDB lineage: Bacteria > Bacillota > Clostridia > Oscillospirales > Butyricicoccaceae > RGIG1902. The sequence continues at coordinate 21,653 of SVKN01000038.1, forward strand.
TGTTTTTTGGTGATCCATCGGGGATTCGAACCCCGGACAAAGCCAGTCGCTGCGCGACCGACTTTGTCGAATGCCCCCGCTTCGCTCGAATACCGCTTCGCGTGGGTGTCCGGGGTCCGAATCGCGCAATCAACCATATCAGCACGAAAAAAGACTTGCTTACGCAAGCCCTTTTCCTGTTATACGGCGCTTCTGCGCCGCGCCGGCAGTCCGGCGCAACGATTTGCGGCGATTCACTCGCCGCAAATCTATTGAATTCTCACGGGAACCAAAAAA
>SVKN01000039.1 GCA_015068445.1 Oscillospiraceae bacterium
CCGTGATCGAGGCCGCGGTGCGCAGGGTGGCGTTGGGGTGCGCGGCGTGGGGGTAGGGCGTCGAGCCGTAGTCCAGCTGGTTGTAATAGCTCATGCCAGCCTCCGCACGGCGGCCTCGATCACGGCGTCCAGCGCCTGCTCGTCCACCTCGATCCCCCGCTGGCGCAGCAGCGACAGGACGTAGGCCTTCTTCTCCGCGCCGCGCCCGGGGCCGACGTAGATCTGCTCCGCCGCGTCCACCAGGATCGCCGCCCAGCCCATGAGCCGCCCCAGCCGCTCGCTGCCGATCCGCGCCCGCAGCCAGGGGATGACGAACGTGGTGACGATCGCCGCCAGAAGCGCGATCGCCGCAGTCAGTACATTTGTGATGTCCATGTTGAACCTCCCGTTTGAAATGATTGAAAATGGATCATGGATCATGTGCGCGTCGGCGCACGTCGCGGCCCCCTTTTTGTCATCCCGAGCTTGTCGAGGTTCTTACCTGTCGGCGCAGATCATGGCGGCGTCAAGGGCATAGATCCTTCGACTCCGCTGCGCTCCGCTCAGGATGACAACGAGTGGGGGCGGATCGCGTCGTAGGGGCCGATGACACATCGGCCCTTGATCACGCCCGCGTTTTGTGGTGCCCGCGCACATCATGGTTCCGGATGGTCGACGCAGCGGCGGCCTGCGGCCGCCATAACTGGCCCGAGCACATCCAGGCCCCGGACACTGTTCTCGTAGGGGCAGGGTTCCCCCTCGGCCCTTTACCCCGGCAGCTCGGCCTTGTCGCGGCAGCCCAGGCGGTACGCGGCGTCCTGGAGGGCCCGCAGGCGTGGGGTGGGCGGCGGCGGGTCGGGGTCGGTCCTGCCGAGGACGCCCCGAAAATAGGCGCGTCGGACGAGTTCGGCGGCGGCGCCTGCAGGGCCGTCCGGGTTGACGCAGCCGCGGATGACCCAGTCCAGCGCCTCGTCAGGGGCGCAGTGCGCGGGCGTGGCGGTCCAGTAGGGGACCGCCGGAAGGCCGTCCTCCGCGGTGCGGTACGCATCCTCTGCCATCTCATCCCTCCCTTGTGGCGTACAAAATTTTGTATTTTATGTGGTCAGTATAATACAAATATTTGTACTTGTCAAGGGGTGAATTACAATCTTTTGTACAGATTCGGGAACGAAAAACCGCCCGGATCGGGCGGGGGAGATTTCCGTATTGTTGAATGATATTGTGATTATACGATTTGTACTCAGTATTGTATTCCGAAAGTAATATTATTTGTGATTTATACGAATCGAAATCGTTTTGACATAGGGCAGCGATACGATCCCGGTACCGATCGGGCGACTGCCATACAGGGCCGGGATGTGCGCCGATCAGTTATGGCGGCCGCAGGCCGCCGCTACAACGTCCACCATCCGGGGCCGCGATGTGCGCGGGACAGTCATGGCGGCTGCAGGCCGCCGCTACAACGTCCACCATCCGGGGCCGTGCGCATCACGCCGCGCAGCGGCGGTATCAGATCGTCGGCGAAGCCGACACCGCAATTGTCAACTGTCCATTGTCAATTCGCCCTTCAACTGTCCGCTGTCCACTCAAAAAAGCCAGCCCCGCTTTCGGCGGGGCTGGCTGACGTCATATGGCTTTATTCGGCGGTGTTGAAGACGCCGGTGAACAGGGGGAGGGCGGTCTCGGTGTCGAGGATGGCGTAGGCGAAGGGGCGGTCGAAGCGCAGGGTCTTCGGCTGGACCGGCATGGCGGTGGCCTTGACCATGACGGCGGTGGCGGCCGCGGCCTCGGTGCCCTCGGTATCGACGATGAGCTTCACCTTCTGCAGCACCTCGTCGATATACAGCTCATCGACGCCCATGCGGGTGAAGTCGGCGTCGCCGGTGAAGGCGTCCACAAGGCCCATGGCCTTGAGCATCTCCTTCATCTCAAAGGAGCTTTCGGTCTCGAAGGTGGGCATGGAGAGGTTTATTCTGATGCTTTCGGCCTCCGCGGCGGCCTTGACCAGCTCGGCGCAGCCGTGACTGGCCAGCACGGCGGAGGGCGCGGCGGACGCGTCCTTCGGCATCAGGACGATCATCTCGGTCTTGCCGTCGTCATAGGGCAGCACGACGCCCTCGGCGTCCTCGAAATCGAGGTAGGCGTAGTGACCCTCGTTGAACATGAACTTCGTCTCCTGCTCCTTGCCGGCGCGGTTCGTGAAAACGCCGGTGTGGGTCTGGGCCTCGAAGGGCAGGGCCCACTTGCCCTTGAAATACAGGGTGTTGATCAGCGTCATCAGTGTGCCCTCGTCCAGATTGTCGCTCAGCAGCTGGGGGATCAGGGCGTTGGTGCGGTCGGAGACCCAGCGGTTGATGGCCTCGCGCATGGCGCCCGTGGACAGGGGGCCGGAGAAGACGTCGGCGGCGTAGCGGTCCGCCAGCGTGTTCAGGTACTGCTCGGAAAAGGCGATGCGATCGTCGGTCCAGACGGACTGGGCGCAGACCAGCTTGGTGGAGCCCTGCAGGTCCATGAGCCGCTTCGAGATGGCGGAGACGCCCGCGCCGATCTCATCGGTGGACGCGCCCAGAAGGGCCTCGAACTGCTTTTTCGTCTCGCCGTCCGCGCCCTCGGCGGCCATGGCCAGGGCGATGTAGGCCGACATGGGGGAGAGGGCGACGCTCTTTTCGCCGTCGTCCGCCAGGCGGGTGAGGGTGGAGGCGAAATCCGCGCCGTCGATCAGATCCTCGGGCAGCTCCTCGGGGATCGGCTGCTGCGGGACGAGCTCCACGAGCCCGGGCGTGCAGCCCGTCAGCGTCATACAGGCGGCCAGCAGCGCCGCCAGGAAATGCTTACGCATGAGAAATGACCTTCTTTCCTTGGGTTTGACATCAGTAATGACCGAGAGGGCGGGGGTTTTGTTCCCAAAAAGTTGTAAATAATTTCGGTTTTTCTCGCGCGAAAGGTGTGATATAATAGGGCGGCTATGAATCAGACCATTCAGGTGAACGATATGGAACAAACGAAATCGAACCTCCTCGACGCCCCCGACCGCGTCATGGCCTGCATCCTCGACATCGGCGAGGTGCTTTTGAAGGGCGGCGCGGAGATCATGCGCGTGGAGGACACGCTGGGGCGGCTGTGCCGCGCCTACGGCTTCGCATCCTCGGACGTGTTCACGGTCACGTCCTGCATCATCCTGACGGCGCGGCTGCCCGCCGGGGACGTGATGACCCAGACGCGGCGCGTGCCGGCCAGAGGCACCGATCTGGACTCCGTGGCCCGGGCCAACGCGCTGTCGCGGCGGCTGTGCGCCCGCCCCGTGCCGCTGGAGGAGATGCAGGCGGAGATCGCGGCGCTGCGGCAGGGCCGGAGCTACCCCACGTGGCTGCAGCTGCTGACCTGGGGCGTCGTGTCGGCGGCGTTCTCGCTGTTTTTCGGCGGGACGGCCATGGACGCCTGCGCGGCGTTCTGCTCGGGCCTCGTGCTGTTCTGCGCCATGACGCTGGGCAGCCGCCTGCGGATCAACTCCATCCTGCTCAGCTGCCTGTGCAGCGGCTTGACGGCGCTGACCGTGGCGCTGCTGTGCGCCGTGGGGCTGGGACAGCACCACGACAAGATCATCATCGGCAATATCATGCTGCTGATCCCCGGCATGGCGCTGACCACGTCCCTGCGCGATGTGATCAACGGCGACACGCTGTCGGGCATGATGGGATTTTTCGAGTCGATCGTCAAGGCCATGGCCGTCGCCATCGGTCCGGCGGTCGTGCTGAAGCTGCTGGGAGGGTTTTGATATGATCCAGACGATCACGAGCTTCATCGGCGCGGCGGGCTTCGCGCTGGTGTTCAACGTCCGTGGGAAAAAGCTGATCTGGATCGGCCTGGGCGGCGCCCTGAGCTGGATCGTCTACAAGCTGGGCCTGGAGCTCAGCGGCAGCCCCTTCGCCGGGCTGCTGGTGGCGACCATCGCCGTGGTGGCGGCGGGGGAGATCCTGGCCCGGCGCATCCGCGTGCCGGTGATCATGCTGATGGTGCCCATGCTGATCCCGCTGGTCCCCGGCGGCGACCTCTATTACACCATGCGGTACCTGATTGGCGACGACAACGAGCTGTTCCTGGAGAGCCTCCGGTCCCTGCTGATGCAGGCCGGGGCCATCGCCGTGGGCGTCATCGTCGCCACCAGCGTCATGACGAACTTCTTCGCGTTCTACTATAAGAGAAAGCGGAAGCTGGAGCAGCTGCACATGCACATCACGATGGACACGTAAACCGGCGGCTGTTTGACGGAACGACGCACAGATGCTATAATAAAAGAAGCAGGAAGTAGTTTAAGAGGGAAAACACACCTTCGGGTGAGAGCCCGGTTGAAATCCGGGCGCCTGCGGCCGGGAGGATACCGATACGGTATCCTCCCTTTTTCTATGGCGCGCCGGGGGTTGACCTTGAGGAACTTTTCTTATATAATGGATAGCCGAAGAAGCTGGTGCGGATCATACGGTGGTATGGTCCGCTTTGCGTGTCGACCGGAACGCGACACGCTTCGGAAGAAGACCGCTTCGCTTGTCTTCCTCCGAAATCCCTCGCGCTTATCGCCTTCGGCTGCGCCTCAGTTGGTCGGCGCGAGCGCTCGCTTTGCTCGCTTTTGCGGTGTTTTTGCGGGGCGCATGTCCCCGCAAAAAACAGATTTGTGATAATCGCGCTTCGCGCGAAAGAACGGACAGCATTTGTCTGCAGTCTGCGCGGATCATACGGTGGTATGGTCCGCTTTTTTATTCATGGAGGTGCATAATTATGAATGAGAGGACACGGAAGCTGCTGAAGGGGATCGCGGTGGATCTGGCGGGCGGTCTGCTGATCGCCGTGGGCATCTACAACTTCGCCCTGAACGCCAACTTCCCGCTGACGGGCGTGTCGGGCATCTGCCTGATCCTGTACCGGCTGGTGGGGCTGCCCATCGGTCTGGGGACCGTGCTGATCAACATCCCCATCGCCGCCGTCTGCTACAAGCTGCTGGGCCGCGGGTTCTTCCTGCGCTCGGTGAAAAGCATGCTGATCTCCTCGTTCATCATCGACTATATCGCGCCGCACCTGCCGGTGTACGACGGCGACCGCCTGCTGGCAGCCATCTGCACGGGGGCGCTGGCGGGGCTGGGCTACGCGCTGATCTATATGGAGGACTCGTCCACGGGCGGGTCGGACTTCATGATCATGGCCGTGCGGGCCGTGAAGCCTTACCTGTCGCTGGGGTCGATCTCCTTCGCCATCGACGGCTCGATCATCCTCATCGGCGGGCTGCTGTTCAGCGACATGAACGGCATCATCTACGGCGTCATCATGGCCTTCGTGTCCTCCCGGGTCATCGACAAGGTGATGTACGGGGCCGATCAGGGCAAGGTGGCGCTGGTGGTGACGCGGTCCGGGCAGAACGTGGCCAACGCCATCGAGGCCGCCTGCGGCCGCGGGTCCACGCTGCTCAAGGCCACGGGCAGCTACTCGGGCCTTGACAGTCAGGTGGTCATGTGCGCCTGCGACAACAAGCAGATGTACGCCGTCCGCCGCGCCGCCGCCGAGGCCGATCCCAAGGCCTTCACCGTGATCATCGAGTCCAGCGAGGTGCTGGGAGAAGGATTCAAAGAGCAATGAAGAAATTGAGACGCGCTGCGCGCTGATGAAGGAATGAATGTGCCTGCGGCGCAACAATTGTCCATTGTCAATTCTCTTCTCCGTTCATTTATATACATTTTACCGCATAATACACGCAAAACAACAGGGAAGTTTGTGCGTTCTGACGGCGAATTTGGGGTTGCATATTTATTCTTGTCGTCGTATAATTATCCCATCAACCAAACATACTTCCTTTGAAAGGACAACACGATCATGAAATCTCTGAAAAAACTGGCCGTCGTTCTGATGGCCCTCACGATGCTCTTCGCTCTGGCCGCCTGCGGCGAGAAGGAAGAAGAGAAGCAGACCATCACCTTCGGCACCTCCGCCGACTACGCGCCCTTTGAGTTCCACACCATGGTCAACGGCACCGACACCATCGTCGGCGCGGACATCGACCTGATCGAGAAGCTGGCCGCCGATCTGGGCGTCAACTACGAGATCAAGGACATCTCCTTCGACGTCCTGCTGAACGAGCTGCAGAACGGCACCATCGACGTGGTCATCGCCGGTATGGCCGCCAACGAGGAGCGCACCCAGCAGGCCGACGCCTCCGACGTCTACTATGACGCCGAGTACCAGCGCCTGTGCATCCTGAAGTCCAACGCCGACAAGTACAAGACCTTCGACGACTTTGAGGGCGTCAAGGTCGCCGCTCAGACCGGCACCATCCAGATCGGCCTGGCGGAGGAGAACCTCCACGGCTGCGATCTGGTCACACTGCAGGCCGTGCCCGACATCTTCAACAACCTGATGAACGGCAAGGTCGAGGCCGCCCTGGTCGACGGCAACGTGGGCGACGGCTACATCGCGCAGAACGACGAGCTGACCTTCGTCGATCTGGAATGGCCTCCCGTTGACGGCATGGCCGTGTGGGTGCAGAAGGGCGACCCCAAGGGTCTGATGGAGACCATCAACAAGACCATCGCCTCCATCAAGGAGAGCGGCGACTACTACAAGTGGGTCGAGGCCGCTCAGGAGTTGGCCGGCGAATAAAAAGCTGATCCTCTTTCCCCTGTTTATACACGACTTCAATGCCGAGGCGTCTGCCCCGGCATTGAAGTCTGTTTTGACCCTGAAAACTTTGTATTGCATATCTATTATTGAATATGTATAATAAGGATCGGCTGCCGGCCGGTCCGCAGCTATCCTAAAACGACCTGTTAGGAGGTCCCCTCATGTCTGAGTTCTTCTCGCGCATGACCGACTTCAGCTTCCTGCCGAAGTATGCGCCGTATTTCATCAAGGGTCTCGAGTGCACGCTGATCATCTCCGTGTTCTCGGTGCTGGTGGCCATCCTGCCCGCCCTGCTGCTGGCCCTGATGCGTCTGTCGAAAAACAAGTTCCTCAAGGGCCTGTCCGGCGCGTACATCGCGATCTTCCGCTCCACGCCGCTGCTGGTCCAGCTGTACATCGTCTACTTCGGCCCCTTCGGCGTCATCACGCTGCCGTCCTACAAGCTGTTCGGCTTCATCGACACGGCCATGATGATCCCCGGCGTCGTGGCGCTGGCGCTCAACAGCTCGGCGTACGTGGCTGAGATCATCCGCGCCGGCATCCTGGCCGTCGACATCGGCCAGACCGAGGCCGCCCGCTCCCTGGGCCTGACCCAGGCGCAGAACATGCGCTACGTGGTGCTGCCCCAGGCCATCAAGAACATCATCCCCACGCTGGCAAACGAGCTGGTCACGATGGTGAAGGAATCGTCCATCGTCGGCTATCTGGGCGTGCAGGACCTGATGTGGGGCACCCGCACCACCGTGGGCGCCACGTTCATCCCGCTGGCCCCCTACATCCTGGCGGCCATGATCTATTTTGCCATCAACTTCCCGGCCGGCAAGGCCATCGAGGTCCTGGAAAGGAGGATGCGCCGTGGCGACGTCCGATAAGCTCATTCAGGTCAATCACGTGACGAAGAAGTTCAGCGAGCGGATCACCGCGCTGAACGACTGCTCCCTGACCATCGACCGCGGCGAGGTGGTCGTCATCGTCGGGCCCTCGGGCTCCGGCAAGTCCACGATGCTGCGCACGCTGAACCTGCTGGAGGTGCCCACCTCCGGCGAGGTGATCTTCGAGGGCGTCAACATCGCCGACAAGAGCGTCGATATCAACATGCACCGCCAGAAGATGGGCATGGTGTTCCAGCATTTCAACCTGTTCCCGCACATGACGATCCTGGACAACATGACGCTGGCCCCCATCAAGGTCAAGCACATGGACCCCGGCGAGGCCGAGCAGCTGGCCCTGAGCCTGCTGGAGACCGTCGGCCTGCGCGACCGCGCCAACGCCTACCCGATCCAGCTGTCCGGCGGCCAGAAGCAGCGCATCGCCATCGTCCGCGCCCTGTGCATGTCCCCCGACGTCATGCTCTTCGACGAGCCTACCTCCGCCCTCGACCCCGAGATGGTCGGCGAGGTGCTGGAGGTCATGCGCGACCTGGCCCAGGGCGGCATGACCATGGTGGTCGTCACCCACGAAATGGGCTTCGCCAAGGAGGTCGGCAGCCGCATCCTGTTCATGGACGCCGGCCAGATCCTCGTCGACAAGCCCCCCAGGGAGTTCTTCGAGAACCCCGAGAACCCCCGCCTCAAGGATTTCCTGTCGAAGGTCCTGTAAGCAGAAGCCGCCCGCAAGGGCGGCTTTTTCAGTTGACAGTGGACAGTTGACAGTTGTTGTGCCTGCGGCGCATCGGATACCGCCGCTTCTCGGCGTGGAAAGGCTCCCTCTCCGAGGGAGCTGTCTGCGAAGCAGACTGAGGGAGTTGCCCCGGGATGCACACAGCCCCGGACGGTGGTCGCCACAGCGGCGAGCTGCGCTCGCCATAACTGGTTGGCGCAGATCACACCCCCGCGCAGCGCCTTCGTTCAGCAATTTTCAATTGTCAATCGCGTACAAGCGTGCTACAATATTCACAGAGTATGATTCTATCATCTGTCAATCCTGCCCTGCGGGGCCTTGAATGGAGCGTCCGGAACCTATGCTGGGTTACTACAATTACACGGTCATCCTGACCTATATCGGCGCGGCGTCGGGCATTTACGGCATCATCGCCACGCTGAGCCGCCAGAGCCCGCGGCTGGGCGTGCTGTGCCTGATGCTGTCCGGCCTGTGCGACATGTTCGACGGCACCGTCGCCCGCACCCGCCAGCGCACCGACGACGAGAAGCGCTTCGGCATCCAGATCGACTCGCTGTCCGACCTGATCTGCTTCGGCGTGCTGCCCGCCTGCATCGGCTACGCCGTGGGCATGCGCAAATGGTACGACATGATCATCCTCGTCAGCTACCCCCTGGCGGCGCTGGTGCGTCTGGCCTACTTCAACGTCAAGGAGGAGACCCGCCAGCAGACCGAGGGCGGCAAGCGCGAGTATTACGAGGGCCTGCCCGTGACCAACGCGGCGCTGCTGTTCCCGTTCATCTTCGTGCTGGTGCCCTACATCGGCGTGCGCTACATGGCCATCACCTACGGCGTGGCGATGATCTTCACGGCCATGGCCTTCGTCACCAACTTCAAGGTGAAGAAGGCCGACATCAAGGGGATGCTGCTGCTGGCCGTCATCGGCCTCATCGAGCTGATCCTGCTGATCACCGGCAATGTGGCGTGAGCCCTGCGCGCCCCCGGAGGACGGGGCGGTGATGCGCGCGCTCTACGGCGGCGCGCTGCGGCCTCTGCTGCCGATCATATCCCATAAAGCGGTCAGTGACCTGGGCGGCAGACTGCTTTCGGCGAGGGCGTCGGAGAAGCTGGTGCCGGGCTTCGTCAAACGGAACGGGATCGACATGAGCCAGTACCCCGAACGCGCCTACGCGTCCTTCAACGACTTCTTCACCCGGGAGATCAAGCCCGGCCTGCGGCCCCTGCCCGAAAGCGAGACCGCGCTGATGGCCCCCTGCGACAGCCGTCTGAGCGCCTACGAGATCGACGATCGGCTGACGTTCCGCATCAAAAGCGGGTCGTATTCGGTATCGTCGCTGCTGAAAAACCGTCCGCTGGCCGAGATGTTCCGGGGCGGGTGGTGCCTGGTGTTCCGGCTGTGCGTGGACGATTACCACCGCTACGCCTACTTCGACAGCGGCGTCCAGGGCGAGACGGTCCGCATCTGCGGCCGGTACTACACGGTCCAGCCCGTGGCGCTGCGCAGCCGCGACTATTATAAGGAAAACACGCGCGAGTATACGATATTGGACACTGACCATTTCGGCAGGTGCGTTCACGCCGAGATCGGCGCCACCTTCGTCGGCCGGATCAGAAACCGCCACGGCGCGGGTCACCGCTTCACCCGCGGCGAGGAAAAGGGCCTGTTCGAGTTCGGCGGCTCCACCGTCGTCCTCCTGCTGCCCCGCGGCGTCGCCGACGTCGACCCGGACGTTCTGGAAAACACGAGCCGTGGCTTCGAGACCCGCGTCCTGCTGGGTGAAACGATCGGCAAAAGCCGCCGATGAAACATAAAAAAAGCCGCCTTTTGGCGGCTTTTTTCAGTTGACAGTTGACAGTGGACAGTGAAGGTGCCTGCGGCGCATTTGATACCGCCGCTGACGCGGCGTGGAGGACGCCCCTGCGAGGCCTGGCTCCCTCCGCGAGGGAGCTGTCAGTCGGCGGCCGCCGACTGACTGAGGGAGTTGCGGCGGGATGCACATGTTCCCGGGCCATGATATGCGCGGGCCGGTCATGGCGGCCGCAGGCCGCCGCTACGACGGCAAACGGTCCCGCGATCTTCCCGTCCCGCCGTCAGGCGGTATTGAATCCGTCGGCCGCAGGCCGACACCGCAATCGGCAACTGTCAACTCGTCCTTCCTATCCAGAAAAAAGCGTTCCCCGCCGGCCGGCGGGGAACGCTTTTTTGCGAACGCTTCTTTACTTGATGACGCTCTCCACGTCGGCGATGCCGGTGCAGAGGAGCGTGGTGAGCAGCGCCTCCTGAACGCCCATGAAGGCGTTCTTGACGGGGTAATTCTCCTTGAGGGTGTGGTTCATATTGTTGACCTTCGCGCCCTCGGGGTACCAGCCGCGGCCCAGGCAGACGGCGGGGACGCCCTTGCCGATGGCCATGTTGGCGTTGGTGGAGCCGCCCTGATTGAGGCTGGGCTTCATGCCCAGATGCTCGATGACGGCCCAGCAGCTCTCCACGATGGGGTCGTGGGGGTCCTGGACGCCGGCGGGGACGTCGCAGTAGATCTTGCTGTCCCAGGTGATGGTGTCCTTGCCCCAGCGGGCGGTCTCCTCGTCGCAGGCTTCCTGGATTGCCTTGAAGATGCGGTCGTTCAGCTCGTCGAGGATCTGCTGGGAGTTGGAGCGGAAGTTGAACTTGATCGTCGCCTTGGGGACGATGGCGTGGACGCCGGCGTCGTTGCCCGCGTGGAAGTTGGAGACGCAGAACGTCGTCCTGGGATCCTCGGGGACCTGGAAGTCGGCGATCTTGGCGACCGCTCTGGCGGCGGCGTGCAGCGGGTTGGCCATCAGGCCGAAGGCTCCGTAGGCGTGGCCGCCGATGCCGTAGAAGTTGACCTCATACGTCTTGAAGCCCGTGGCTTCAAAGGTGACGGTGGACATGTTGCCGCCGTCGATGGAGACGGACGCGCCGATGTCCTGCCAGTTGTCGTCGAGGAAGTCCTTCATGCCGCCCAGGGAGCCCATGCCCTCCTCGCGGGTGGTGCCGACGAAGACGATATCGCCCCGGGGCCTGACGTTCGCGGCCTTCATGGCGCGGATCAGGGAGAGGATCATGGCCAGCGCGCGGGTGTCGTCGCCGATGCCGGGGGCGTAGAGGTAGCCGTCCTTCTGCTCGACCCGCGTGACGGAGCCGAAGGGGAAGACGGTGTCGAGGTGGCCCTCGACCAGGACCTTCGGGCCGTCGCCGGTGCCGCGCATCCGGCCGACGACGCTGCCGCCGCGGTCGATGTGGACGTCCTCGAGGCCCAGCGCCTCGAACTTCGCCTTAAAGGCGGCGGCGCGGTTCTCCTCGTGGAAGGTGGGCGCCTCGATGAGCGTCAGCTCGATCTGCTCGTCGATGCAGCGGTCCTGATCCTTCTCGATCAGCTCCAGACCCTTCTGCACCTCGGGCAGCGCCAGAATGGAATCAAAGGCCGCCTTGACGGCCTGGGAAACGGTGTAGGACATAATGAGACTCCTTTTTCAGTGGACAGTTGACAGTGGACAGTGAAGGTGCCTGCGGCGCATTTGATACCGCCGCTGGCGCGGCGTGGAAAGCCCCTGCAAGGCCTGGCTCCCTCCGCGAGGGAGCTGTCAGTCGGCGGCCGCCGACTGACTGAGGGAGTTGCGGCGGGATGGACGCGCTGACGGGGCCATGATGTGCGCGAACCGGTCATGGCGGCCACAGGCCGCCGCTGCGGCGGCTGACGCCTCCGTGATCTGCGCCGCACATCCAAAAATGCCGGGCGGCGGTCGCCGCCCGGCGGGTTCGTTGCTTATTTGTACATGCTGTCGGTCTTGCCTTCGATGCCGGCGGCCATCAGCAGAAGGAGCATGACCTCCTGCGGGCAGCGGTAGGAGCCCTCGATGGGATAGTACTCGTCGAGGTTGTGGCACTTGGTGTCTTCCAGACCGCCGCCGATGGTGACGCAGGGGAGACCGCGGCCCACGGCCATGTTGCCGTTGACGCTGCCGCCCTGGTTGAAGTAGACCTTGCTGGCGTCAGGCGCGCACTTGCAGGCGGCCAGATAGGTGGCCTCCACCATGGGCGCGTGGATGTCCTGATTGCCGGCGGGGACGTCGCAGTAGATCTTGCTGTCCCAGGTGATGGTGTCCTTGCCCCAGCGGGCCGTCTCCTCGTCGCAGGCCTCCTGGATCGCCTTGAAGATGCGGTCGTTCAGCTCGTCGAGGATCTCCTGGGAGTTGGAGCGGAAGTTGAACTTGATCGTCGCCTTGGGGACGATGGCGTGGACGCCGGCGTCGTTGCCCGCGTGGAAGTTGGAGACGCAGAACGTCGTCCTGGGATCCTCGGGGACCTGGAAGTCGGCGATCTTGGCGACCGCTCTGGCGGCGGCGTGCAGCGGGTTGGCCATCAGGCCGAAGGCTCCGTAGGCGTGGCCGCCGATGCCGTAGAAGTTGACCTCATACGTCTTGAAGCCCGTGGCTTCGTAGGTGATGCCCTCGCACCACGCGCCGTCCACGCTGATGGAGGCGTCGATGTCGGGGTTGTGATCCAGGAAGTCCTTCATGCCGCCCAGAGAGCCCATGCCCTCCTCACGGCTGGTGCCGACGAAGACGATGTCGCCGGCGGTCTCGAGCCCGGAGGCCTTCAGGCCGCGCAGGGCGCTCAGCAGCACGGCCAGACCGCGGGTGTCGTCCACGATGCCGGGGGCGTACAGCACGTCGTTCTCGCGGCGGACCTTGGTGACGGAGCCGAAGGGGAAGACGGTGTCCATATGCGCCTCAACGAGGATCTTCGGGCCGTTGCCCTTGCCCTTCCACAGGCCGACGGCGTTGCCGAAATCGTCGATGTGGCAGTCCTGCAGGCCCAGATCGGCCAGCTTCTGGCAGTACGCCTTGGCGCGGGTCTCCTCGTGGAACGTGGGGGACTCGATCTCGGTCAGCTCGATCTGCTCGGCGATGGAGTTGTCGGCGTCCTTCTCGATGAAGTCGAGCGCCTTCTGCACCTCGGGCAGGGCCGTGACGTCGTCAAACAGCTTCTGGATCTTGGCGGATACCTGATAGTCCATAATGATTTTCCTCCTGTATGATAGTTTTTGAAGTTGGGGACGGGATTTCAGCCTTCCCCTCGAGGGGAAGCCTTCTTCTTTTACGCGATGACGATGGCCAGGACGACGGCGTCCCTGTCGCTGCGGTTTTCCAGGGAGTGATGCTCGCCGCGGGAGGTGAACATGGCGTCGCCCTTGTGCATGGTGACCTCCTTGCCGTCGTCGTCCACGACGACCTCGCCCTCCAGGACGTAGTAGATCTCGGCGTCCTGCACGTGGGCGTGACGGCCGATGCTGGAGCCGGGCTTCACGGTCATGTGGTTGAACAGCGTCGCCTTGCCCGCCAGGTCCTCGGGACCGTAGACCACGTCGGTCTCAACGGGGCCGTGGCCGCCGCGGAGATTTTCGCGGAACAGATGGGGCATATCTTCGGTTTTGTGTACCATGGGGATCAGCCTCCATATTTCGTATAGTTTAACTAAATGATATCACATCCCGCCCCATATAACAAGTGGACATTATCCAAAATCCCGAAATCGTTCACAGGGTATTTTCTTGACAGCGGCAGGGAAAGACAGTAATATATATTTGTATAGGTGTGTGGACCACGGGCTCCCTCACGGAGGGAGCCGTGGCGGGACGCACATGCTTCCCCGGCGGCTCAAAGCCCGGGGCAGCTCCTTCCGTCACAGCCTCACGCCGTCAGGCGGTATCAGATCCGTCGGCCGCAGGCCGACACATTCACTGTCAACTGTCAACTGCCAACTGCCCTTTCCCGGGAGGTGTTTCACATGGAACCTCAGGCTCCGAAGCTCATCAGGCACAACTCGCCCTTCTGTTATTACATCGCGGGCGGCGTGTTCCTGCTGTACGCGCTGCTGCTGCCGTTTTACCGGCTGTCGGACTATCTGCTGGCCGGCGGGCTGGCGGCGGGGGCGTTTGCCGTTTCGTCGATCTTCCTGCCCAAGCAGGTGACGGCGGTGAAGCAGGAGCCCGTGTCCTCCGGCAATGAAGCCGTGGACAAGGCGCTCAGCGAGGGTCATGATTACCTCAACCAGCTGGCCGGCATCCGCCGCAGGATCATCGGCGACAAGGTGAAGACCTCCCTCGTCTCCATCGAGGGCACGGTCAACCTGATCCTCAAGGACATCGTCTCCGACCCCTCCGACGCACCCCAGCTCCGCCGCCTCATGAGCTACTACCTGCCCACGCTGATCAAGCTCAGCGACTTCTACCAGCGGCTGGAGGAGCAGGGCGGCAGCGGCGAGAACGTGGAGACGTCGAAAGCGCGCATCGAAGAGAACCTGACCGTGCTGGACAGCGCGCTGAAAAAGCAGCTGGACCTGCTGTATGAGAACGACGCCCTGGACATTTCGTCCGACATCACGGTCATGGAGCAAATGCTTTCCCAGGAGGGCCTCAAAGGCGGCCTCAACGATACACTCAAATAAACGGAGGAAATGAATCATGGATGAGAAGAACATGCAGGCGCAGGAGCTGCCGACCCTGACCCTCGATCCCTTCGGCGACGCCGCCGCGGCGCAGGCCCAGGCCGTTGCCGAGGCCGATCCCATGAAGGACGTCAAGCCCGTGGACATGGCCGACAGCCTCACCGAGGCCGAGCGCAAGCTGGTGGACGACTTCTCCGAGAAGATCGACATCACCAATTCCAGCATGGTGCTGCAGTACGGCGCGGACGCCCAGAAGAAGCTGGCCAGCTTCTCCGAGGGCGCGCTGAACAACGTGCGCACCAAGGATCTGGGCGAGACCGGCGACCTGATCGCCAACCTCATCGGCGAGCTCAAGGGCTTCAACGCCGAGGAGGAGAGCAAGGGCCTCATGGGCCTGTTCAAGAAGCAGGGCAACAAGCTCCAGGCCCTCAAGACGAAGTACGACAAGGCCGAGGTCAGCGTGGAGAAGATCGCCGGGATGCTGGAGGATCATCAGCTGCAGCTGTTCAAGGACATCGCCCTGCTGGATCAGATGTACGACAAGAACCTGCAGAACCACAAGGAGCTGAGCATGTACATCATCGCCGGCAAGCAGAAGCTGAAAAAGGTCCGCGAGACCGAGCTTGCCGAGCTGATCAAAAAGGCCCAGGAGTCCGGCAAGGCCGAGGACGCCCAGGCCGCCAACGACATGGCCGCGCTGTGCGACCGCTTCGAGAAGAAGCTCCACGATCTGGAGCTGACCCGCATGATCTCCGTGCAGATGTCGCCCCAGATCAGGCTGGTGCAGAACAACGATACGCTGATGGCCGAGAAGATCCAGACCACCCTGACCTCCACGCTGCCCCTGTGGAAGAGCCAGATGGTGCTGGCCCTGGGTCTGGAGCACTCCAACCAGGCCATGAAGGCCCAGAAGGAGGTCACCGATATGACCAACGAGCTGCTGAAGAAGAACGCCGAGACGCTGCACATGGGCACCGTCGGCGTGGCCAAGGAGTCCGAGCGCGGCATCGTCGAGCTGGAGACGCTGCAGCAGACGAACAATATGCTCATCCAGACGCTGGACGAGGTCATCCAGATCCAGAAGGAGGGCCGCGAGCGCCGCAGGGCCGCCGAGGCCGAGCTGGGCAAGATCGAAGGCCAGCTGCGCCAGAAGCTGCTTGAGGTCAACCGCGGCAATCCCCAGCAATGAGCGCGCTGAAAAACCGCCGCACGGCCGCCCTGATCATGGCCGCGATGATGGTCCTGGCCCTGCCCCTGGGGGCCGGGGCCTCGGGCCGGCGCATGTTCAATAAAGTGGAGGCCGCCTTCGAGCAGAACGTGGCCGGCGACCTGATGGCCCGCGTCGGCGCCGCAAGCGCGCTGAACGTGGTGGCCTGGCGGTACCTGTCCGCCGACGACCCGCAGCTGCAGAAGCTGGCGGAGGCTGCGAGCACGGCCTCCGACGCCGAGACGCTGCAGGAGGCCGCCCAGGCCGACCGCGCCCTGGAGGAGGCCTTCCTGGCCGTCTATCTGGCGCTGGACGAGGACAACATGAGCGAAAAGGACGCCGGCTACCGCTCCGGCCTCTACGCCGAGTTCCTCTCCGCCGCTCAGAAGATCGCCCACGACAGCTATAACGACACCGCCCGCGCCTACAACAAAAACCTCAACGCCTTCCCCGGCCGCGTCTTCTTCCCCCTGCTGGGCTATGACCCCGCCCCCGTGTGGGAGTAGGGGAACGACAGCGCATGCCAGGCTGACGGGCGCAGAGCGGCCCCTTTTTCCTGTCATCCCGAGCTTGTCGAGGGATCTTTTCCCGTCGGCGCACTCACGGCGGCTCAAGGGCACAGATCCTTCGACTCCGCTTCGCTGCGCTCAGGATGACAACTTTGGGGAATGATATCGCCCCGCAGGTCATGCTTTGCGTGCCCGCCTCCGCGGCGCATTCTCACTCCCTTTATCTTCACTGCCCTTCAGGAGGGTCCCATGAAAAAACTGCTTCCCATGCTTCTGGCGCTTTGCCTGACGCTGACGCTGACGGCGCATGCGCTGGAGGAAAGCGACATCTTTTACGTCAACGATCCGTCGAGCATCCTCTCCGACAGCCTCAAATCCCACGTGGTGGACGAGAACTACCGCCTCTACGACCTGGACGAGGGGGCGGAGGTCGTCCTCGTGGCCGTTGACTTTCTCGGCGGCAAGACGCCCGAGAGCTTCGCCTACGACGTGTTCAACGACTGGGCGCTGGGCGACGCCGACGAGAACAACGGCGTGCTGATCCTGCTGTCCCCCGGCGAGGAAAAATACTGGATCATGGCCGGCGACGGCCTGGGCGACGTGCTGCCCGCCTCGACGCTGGACGCGATCTGCCGCGAGGCGTTCGCCGACGTCTTCGAGACCGAGCAGTATTCCGACGCCGCCTGGACGGCCTTCGACGACGTGGTGGCGCAGCTCGACGCCAAATACGGCGTCTCCGCGGCCGACGTGGACAAGTGGTACACGGCCCAGGGCGCGGTGAACAGCTCCACCTGGTCCCAGACGCCCGTGGCGCCGGGCAACTCCCAGCCCGCCATCGTCACGACGCCCAACGACCAGCGCCGCTCCGGCCCGTCGCTGCTGACGATCATCATCCTGCTGATCATCCTGATCTTCGTGCTGCGGACGGTCTTTTCCTTCCGCAGGCTGTCCCGCCGCACCTACGGCGCGCCCCGGCGGTCCTTCTGGTTCCCGTTCCTTCTGGGCCGCGCCTCCGCGAGGCGCAATACCTACAACCAGCCGCGCACGCCGCCTCCCACGGACCCTGGACGGCCCGCGGGCACGATCTTCGGCACCGGCACCTCCGCCAACCACAGGACCGATTCCGGCTCCCTGTGGAACACCGGCTCCAACCGCAAGACGGGCAGCAGCTCCGGCTCGCTGTTCGGCGGCTCCTCCCGCACGTCCTCCGGCGGACGTCTGGGCGGCGGCGGTTCCTCCCGCGGCGGCGGCTCCGGCAGCTCCCTGTTCGGCAGCACGAGAAGCTCGGGCTCCAGAAGCTCCTTCGGCTCTTCGTCCAGAAGCTCCTCCCGCAGCTCCTCCGGCAGCCGCTCCTCCGGCCGCTCCGGCGGCGGACGCGTGGGCGGCGGCGGGTCCTCCCGCGGCGGCGGAGCAGGTCGGCGATAAACGCCCCTCACAAATTGGATACAGAAAAAGCCTCCCCATCGGGGAGGCTTTTTGATTGCTTCAATAAGGCGAACCGATATCGATCACGTTGTCACGCTGGCGCAGCGAGCGGTAACGAATCCGTGTTTTCGGCGGACATGCGCCGACGAAAACACACCTTCCGGTCTGCAAACGTGCGAGCGTCAGCGAGTGCGCTGCAGCAGACCGGCCCGAGCGGACGGACGCCCTTCCGTCCGCGGGCCCTTTTTGGCGCAAATCCTGATTTGCGCCGGATTATCACAGCCGCTGCACCCGGCGCAGCCGCAGGAGCAGCCGCCGGACCTCCGCGTTTTGCGGATGCGGCGCAGGGCGAGGACGACGCAGGCCGCCAGCGCGGCCAGGACGATGAGATCGGCAAGGTTCATGCTCACACCCCCAGCGCGATGAATACGGCGCGGAGCAGCAGCGTGACCACCCAGGCCACCGCACACTGCCACGCCACGACGCCTACGGCCCACTTGCGCCCCAGCTCGCGCCGGATGGACGCGATGGCGGCCACGCAGGGCGTATAGAGCAGCGAGAACACCAGCAGCGACGCGGCCGTCAGGCCCGTGATCGCGCCCGCCACGCCGCCGGGGCCGTCGAACAGGATCTCCATGGTGCTGACGACGCTCTCCTTGGCCATGAAGCCCGTGATCAGCGACACGCACACGCGCCAGTCGCCCAGGCCGATGGGCCGCATCAGCGGCGCCAGGAACCCGGCCAGCTGGGCGAGGATGCTGTCGTGAGAGTCCTCCACCAGTGCGAAGGAGGGGCTGAAGCTCTGCAGCACCCACACGACGATGGTGGCGATCAAAATCACCGAGAACGCCCGCTGCAGGAAGTCCTTCGCCTTCTCCCACAGCAGCTGGAAGACGCTGCGGGGGCTGGGCATGCGGTAGTTGGGCAGCTCCATGACGAAGGGCACGGCCTCGCCCTTGAACAGTGTATTCTTGAACAGCAGCGCGCACAAAATGCCCATGAGGATGCCCAGCAGGTACAGCCCCGTCATGATCATCCAGCCCTTTTCGGGGAAGAACGCGCCCACGAAGAAGGCGTAGATGGGCAGCTTGGCCGTGCAGGACATGAAGGGCGTCAGCAGGATCGTCATGCGGCGGTCCCGCTCGGAGGGCAGGGTGCGGGTGGACATGACCGCCGGCACCGTGCAGCCGAAGCCGATGAGCATGGGCACGATGGACCGCCCGGACAGGCCGATGCGGCGCAGCAGCTTATCCATGAAGAACGCCACGCGGGCGATATAGCCGCTGTCCTCCAGCATGGACAGGAAGAAGAACATGGTGACGATGATGGGCAGGAAGGACAGTACGCTGCCCACACCCTCGAAGATGCCGTCGATGATCAGCCCGTGGAGGACGTCGTTGACCCCGGCGCCGGTCAGCCCGGCGTCCACCACGCCCGTCAGCCACTCGATGCCCGCTGCCAGCAGGTCCTGCAGGAATGCGCCCACGACGCTGAACGTCAGGTAAAACACAGCGGCCATGATCAGCACGAACACCGGCAGCGCCGTGTACTTGCCCGTGAGGATATTGTCGATCTTTGTCGAACGCACGCGCTCGCGGCTCTCGTGGGGCTTGACGACGCAGGCGTCCGTGACGCGCTGGATGAAGGCATAGCGCATGTCGGCCATGGCGGCCTCAGCGTCCAGCCCACGCTCGCTCTCCAGCTGGAGCTTGATGTGGTCCAGCAGCTCCTTTTCGTTGCCGTCCAGCTGCAGCTGCTCCAGGATCAGCTCGTCGCCCTCGATAAGCTTGGCGGCGGCGAACCGGCAGGGGAGGCCGCTGCGCTGGGCGTGGTCCTCGATCAGATGCTCCACGGCGTTGAGGCAGCGGTGGACGGGGCCCTCGCAGAAGTCCCGGACCTCGGGCCGCTCCTGATATCTGGCGATGTGGTACGCGTGGCGCACCAGCTCGTCGACGCCCTGGTTCCGCACGGCGGAAATGGGCACCACGGGCACGCCCAGCATGTCCTCCATGAGGTTGATGTCGATGGAGCCGCCGTTGCCCGTCACCTCGTCCATCATGTTCAGGGCCACCACCATGGGCACGTCCATCTCCAGCAGCTGCATGGTCAGGTAGAGGTTGCGCTCGATGTTGGTGGCGTCCACGATGTCGATGATGGCTTTGGGCTTGTCTACCAGCACGAAATTGCGGGAGACCAGCTCCTCGCCGGAGTAGGGGGACATGGAGTAGATGCCCGGCAGGTCGGTGATGGACGTGTCCGCGTGGCCGCGAATGACGCCGTCCTTGCGGTCCACCGTCACGCCGGGGAAGTTGCCCACGTGCTGGTTGGAGCCCGTCAGCTGGTTGAACAGCGTCGTTTTGCCGCTGTTCTGGTTGCCCACCAGGGCAAAGGTCAGTGTCGTGCCGTCGGGCAGCGGGTCGCCCGTGCCCTTGGGGTGGAACCTGCCGCCCTCGCCCAGGCCGGGGTGCGCCTGCTCGCGGTCGGCGCGCGCAGCGGTCTTCCGGGGCGTCAGCGCCGCGATGGGCTCGATCTCGATCTCGGCGGCGTCCGCCAGCCGGATCGTCAGCTCGTACCCGTGGACGCGCAGCTCCATGGGGTCGCCCATGGGCGCCAGCTTGACCACCGTCACCTCCGCGCCCGGGATGACGCCCATGTCAAGAATGTGCTGGCGCAGCGCCCCCGTGCCGCCCACCGCCGTGATCCGGCCCGACGCGCCCGCCTTCAGATCCTTCAATGTCATATCTATCGTTCCTTTCCGAAGAAAGTTAGCTTGGCTACCTTTGTTAGTATAATCTAACTTCTATGAGTTGTCAATGGGTAACTCGGAAGAGCAATGGACAGTTGACAATTGACAGTTGACAATTCTCATCCTCTGTCCGCCGAACAACATATTCCCGCACTTTTTTCCTGTAAAAATCGCGCTTTTCTTGTTTTAGGCTTGACTTTTTTTGTCTGGGGGTCTATCATAAATATGTGCGGTCAGGACCGCACGATCGCATCCATGTAAAAATTTTTTTATTGGAGGAGATACCAATGAATGCTTACATGCAGAGAGTCCTGGACGAAGTAAAGGCTCGCAATCAGGGCGAGAACCTGTTCATCCAGACCGTTGAGGAAGTCTTCAAGAGCATCGAAGGCCTTGTTGACGCTCATCCCGAGTATGAGAAGGCCGCTCTTCTTGAGAGAATGTGCGAGCCCGATCGCCAGATCTCTTTCCGCGTGACCTGGTTCGACGACAAGGGCGTGCCCCATGTCAACCGTGGCTACCGCGTCCAGTTCAACGGCGCTATCGGCCCCTACAAGGGCGGCCTGCGCTTCCATCCCTCCGTCACCCTGGACACCATGAAGTTCCTGGGCTTCGAGCAGACCTTTAAGAACAGCCTGACCAGCCTGCCCATCGGCGGCGCCAAGGGCGGTTCCGACTTCGATCCCCGCGGCAAGTCCGACGCTGAGATCATGCGTTTCTGCCAGGCCTTCATGACCGAGCTGTATCGTCACATCGGTCCCGACGTCGACGTCCCCGCTGGTGATATCGGTGTTGCCGGCCGCGAGATCGGCTTCCTGTTCGGCCAGTACAAGAGGATCAAGAACGTTTGGGAGAACGGCGTTCTGACCGGTAAGGGCCTGACCTACGGCGGCTCCTACTTCCGTCCCGAAGCTACCGGCTACGGCGCTACCTACTACCTGGTCGAGGTCCTGAAGCACTTCGGCGAGGAGCTGAAGGGCAAGACCGTCGCGGTCTCCGGCTTCGGCAACGTTGCCTGGGGCGTCTGCGAGAAGGTC
>SVKN01000040.1 GCA_015068445.1 Oscillospiraceae bacterium
CCTTTTATACAAGATGATGTATAATCAGTTCGAAGAGAAAAGAACCGTAAACCGTACGGAAGGAGAGAAATCGTTTCCGTCCAGCAGTCCGGAGGCCGCGCCCTGAGCGGGCACCACGGCGGCGCCGATGCCTCGGGACAGCGCGGACTGGCGGCCCGTGTAGGCCGAAAAGACCATCAGTCCCACGCACAGCACGACGATGGCCGCGACGAACCAGAACAGCCGGGAGCGCAGCATCACTCCGCCTCCCCGTCCAGCACGTCCATCTCCTCCAGCACCCGGGACAGCGCGCACAGCGGCAGGCCCATGACGTTGAAGAAGTCGCCTGTGATGCCCTCGACGAACCGGCCGCCCACGCCCTGGATGCCGTAGGCCCCGGCCTTGTCCATGGGCTCGCCGGTTTTGACGTAGAAATCGATGAGCTCCTCCGTCAGCGCGCGGAAGCGGACCTCGGTCCCCTCGACGAAGGCGCGGGTCTGCCTGTCCTTCACCACGGCGACGCCGGTGTAAACGGTGTGGGCGCGGCCCGAAAGGGCGCGCAAAAAGGCCCGGGCCTCCCGCTCGTCCGCGGGCTTGCCCAGGATCGCATCGTCCAGCACGACGATCGTGTCGGCGGCCACCACCACATCGCGGGGGTAGCGCAACGCCACTGAGGCCGCCTTCTTGTTCGCCAGCGCCAGCACGTAATCCCGCGGCGCGGCCGCGGGGATATGCTCGTCTGCGTCGCTGGGGCAGACGAGGAACTGCTCCGTCAGCCGGGAGAGGATCTCCCGCCTGCGCGGAGACTGAGATGCAAGGATTATCATTTGATCACCAAAAGATCAGAGTTTATTGACGCCCGTGAAGCCGCCTGCGCGCCGACCGGAACGCGGCGCGCTTCGCGCGGCGGGCGTGACGGATCAGGGTCAGAGCTTCTGAACGCCCGTGGAGCCGAAGCCGCCCGTGCCGCGTTCCGTCTCGTCCAGCGTCTCGCAGAGCACCGGCTCGACGATCTCGTGGCGCATAACGACCAGCTGCGCCACGCGCATGCCGTCCTCCACGGTGAAGGGCTCCTGCCCCTGATTGATCACGGGGACGCACAGCTCCCCGCGGTAGTCGCTGTCCACGAGGCCGACGCCGTTTGCCATGGCGACGCCGTGGCGCAGGGCCAGCCCACTGCGGGCCATGACGAAGCCGCATGTCCCTTCGGGCAGCGCCATGACGAGCCCCGTGGGGATCAGCGCCCGCTGACCGGGCGCCAGCGTCACGGGCGCGTCGAGGAACGCCGCCAGATCGAGCCCGGCGGCCTCCGCGCTCCCCCGCTGCGGCAGGGACGGCCTGCGGCCGCCCCGCTCCAGCGCCATGAACCGGACGCGCATCACTGCACGCCCCTGTAGTAGAGGCCCCGCGTCATGCGCGCCGGGGCCGTGCCCCGGCCCTCCCGGTAGGCCAGGATGGTCTTGAGGCACTCCTTGGGGTTCTCGGTGGTGAACATCAGCCGGTGCCACCGCACGCCCAGACCCTGCAGGTCCTCCTGCTTATCGGCCAGCCAGATGGGCTCGGCGTTGTAGAGCGTGCTGCGGCAGCCCTCCTCCCGGTAGACGGGAAAGGCGCGGCCGGTCTTGTCGGAGATATACACGGGCCCGCCGTCGCAGGGACAGCCGGAGCCGTCCGGGCGGCGCAGGACGCAGTTCTCGGTGATCATCAGCGGCAGGCGGCCGTAGGTGATCAGCTCGCAGGGCAGCGTGTAGGAGATATCGCGGATCTGCGGCAGCGTCATCTCAAAGGACAGCGTGGCGGAGCTGAGACCCATGTTCTTCAGCTCCCGCAGGCTCGTGGAGTTCATGATATTGAGGCCGAAATCGCCCCGCAGCTCGAAGCCCAGCCGCTTCAGCAGAAAAGCATGACCGATATTGGTGCATACGAGGCTCCGGACGCCGGCGCTCTTGGCCAGCTTGAGCTGCTCCAGCACCGTGGCCCATTCCCGGTCGAAGGTGACCCGGGGCATGACGGCGGCGACGGCGACGCCCTTGCGGCACACCTGGGCGATGACATCCTTGTTGTCGGCGATCTCCTTGAGCGGCAGGTAGATATAGTCGGGCTGCAGGTCGGGGATGTTGGGGTTGATCTGGCTGACGGCGCGGAAGGAGCAGATCAGGCCCGGCTCCTCCTCCCAGCCCAGGCGGCGCACGCCGCTTCTCCACTCGGCCAAGGGGCGGCGGGGCGGGGTGCGGCGGCCGGCGGCCAGCCCCTCGGTGCACTGGCGGCGCATGGCGTTCAGCGCGGCGGCGGGGATGCGCAGGCCGTTTTCCAGATCGATCTGCACGTCCCGGGCGTAAAAGACCGTGCCGCCCGTTTTGTGCAGCGCGGAGGACACGTCGTTGACCGACGTGGGACGGTTGATGGCCTCCTCGGGCACGGGGCCCTCGGCAAAGTAGCGGAAGCCGCCCGCGTCCTTCGCCTCCAGCGTCATGTTCTCGCCCCGGCGGGCCTTGAAGCCGAAATCGACGCCGATGACGGGCGGCTCGGGCTCAGACTCCCAGATCTCCCTGGCCTCTTTATAGATGGCGCGGGTCTCGCGGCCGTCGCTCTCGCTGCGGACGCCGAACATATGGGGGCCCTTGTCGTCCTCCAGATAGCCGTTGGTGAAGCCGTCCCGGGAGAAGAGCGTCTGCAGCTTGTACAGATCGTCCCGGGAGGGGTTCTTGCCGTAGGTGACGGCGTCCTTGTAGATCTTCGTCACCAGGGCCGTGTACTCGGGGCGCTTCATGCGGCCCTCGATCTTGATGCATTTGACCCCGGCCTTCTCGATCTGCTGCAGGTACTGAGCGACGCTGAGGTCCTTGAGGCTCAGGGGATAGCAGGGCTTGCCCCCGGCGTAGGAGTACATCATGCGGCAGGGCTGGGCGCACAGGCCGCGGTTGCCGCTGCGGCCGCCGATGGCGGCGGACAGGTAGCACTGGCCGGAGTAGCACATGCACAGCGCGCCGTGGCCGAAGATCTCGATGTCGATGGGGCTGTTCTCGCAGATGAAGGCGATCTCGCTCAGCGGCAGCTCGCGGCTGAGGACGGCGCGGGAGAAGCCAAGCTCCTGCACCTCCATGACGCCGGCCAGGTTGTGGACGGTCATCTGAGTGGAGGCGTGGATGGGCATCTCCGGCGAGACCGTGCGGATCAGCTTCGCCATGCCCAGATCCTGCACGATGATGGCGTCCGCGCCCATGACGGTCAGCTTTTCGATGAGGGCGGCGGCGCGGTCCAGCTCGCGGTCGGTGACGAGGGTGTTGACGGTCAGGTAGGTCCTGACGCCGCGCAGGCGGCAGTACTTCATCGCCTCGGCCAGCTCCTCGTCCGTCAGGTTCTTGGCGTTGCGGCGGGCGTTGAAGTCACCGGCGCCGAAATACACGGCGTCGGCGCCGCCGCGGACGGCGGCGATCACCGATTCATAGGAGCCCGCGGGGCTCATGATCTCCAGGGCCATCGCTACTCCCCTTTGTTCTTTTTCAGGCGCGTGATCTCGCTGCGCAGACCGGCGCACTCCTCGGCGTAGCTCTTGATCTGCGCACGCAGATTCTCGGAGGAGCGCTGGGCCTTGAAGTACATGTCGGCGATGTTGAGGGCGGCCAGCACTGCGCCGTCCACGGAGGACAGACGGGTGTTCTGCTTCGTTTCGGCGATGCTCTTGTCCACCAGCTCCGCGGCGCGGACGACGTTGTTGTCGTCCTCGTCGGCGACAACGGTGTAGGACTTGCCGTCGATGGTTACGGTGATTCTTTGCATGTATCTTTACCCCCTTGTAGAATTGAAGGACGGATGAAATGATGGGCGGATCGACAGTTGAAAGGATTGGATATCGACTTTGTTTCAGGACCCACTTTCAGATATATCATTATACCATATCCTTTTCCGGTTTCAAAGGCTGTTTACACTTTATTCAAAGGAAAAATGCGATTGTAACGCGGCGGAAAGGATGGTACAATAGGATCATCCCAAGAAAGGATGCTTTATCCTATGGAAACTGAGATCAAATTATCCCCCGTGGGCGCGGCGACGGCGTCCCAGGTCTTCGGCGACGAGCTGCTGGCCCCCTGCCTGGGCGAGGCTCGCCGCTTCGATATGGAGAGCGTGTATTATCACGACGAGGGCGGGCTGCTGGAGCAGCTCCGCGCCACCCTGCGCCTGCGCACGGAAAACGGCGACGGCGTCTGCTGCCTGAAGATCACCTCGGGTCACGCGGGCGCGGCGGCGGTGCGCGAGGAGTACGAGGTCCCCGCCGAGACGATCGAGGACGGCGCGGCGGTCCTCAGCGAGAACCCAGAGCTGTCCGACGAGCTGCGCGCCGCGCTGGGCGGGCCCTTCGCCCCCGTGTGCGCCTGCAGCTTCACCCGCACCGAGGCGGATTACACCTCCGACACGCTGTCCTTCGTGCTGTCCTACGACGTGGGCGAGTACCGCAAGGGCGAGCTGACCGCGCCGCTGGGCGAGATGGAGCTGGAGCTCAGGGACGGCGACGTGGACGCGCTGAACGCGCTAGCGGACGCCATCGTGAAGAAATACGGCCTGACCGTGAGCACCCGCGGCAAGTATCGCACGGCCATGGCGCTGGGCGAAGAGACGTGCTGAGAGGATTGACACGGGCCGAAAAGCTGTTCGCGCTGATCGGCGCGACGCTTGCCGTGCTGGCATACCTGTGGGTCAGGCTGGCTATGCGCATGGGGCCGGAGGCGACCGCGCAGCGGCGGCTGGGGCTGGGCCTGGGCGGTCTGCTGGGCCGTCTGTGGCAGTGGACGCCCGTGCCCATGGCGGAGCTTGTGTGGATCGTCGGCGTGCTGTCGGCCGTGGGCGTGACCGTCGGGCTGACGGCGCGCCGGGGCGGCTGGGGGCTGCTGGGCGCGTGCTGCAGGCTGATCCTGGCGGCGGGCGTCATCTACGCGCTGTTCGCCGTGGTGTTCTCGGTGCAGTATTCGGCGGCGCCCCTCAGCGAACAGATCGGGCTGGACGTGGGCCGATACTCCGCGGAGCAGCTGTATGAAACGGCGAAGCGTGTGACGCAGGAGCTGAACGAGGCGGCGGAGCAGGTGGCGCGCGGCGGCGACGGTCTGTTCACGCCCACACTGTCCTTCAGGGAGGTCTGCGCCGCCTGCAGCGCGAGTTATCGGCAGGGTGAGTTAAAGGAGATCTACGCCCGGGGGCCCGGGCTTTACCCCAAGCAGGCGAAGCTGCTGTCCCGGGCCACCAGCTACCTCAGTCTGGCGGGCTATTATTTCCCCATCACGGGCGAGAGCGTCATCGGCAGCGACATCATGGAGACAAGCGTGCCGTTCACCGTGGCCCATGAAATGGCTCATGCCTGCGGCGTCGGGCCGGAGAAGGAGGCCAATTTCATGGCCTTCGTCGTCTGCCGCGACTCGAGCGAGACGGACGTGCGGTACTCCGGGCTGTTCAACGGATACATCTACCTGAACAACGCCCTGTACGCCGCCGACCGGGACCTGTGGCAATCGCTGTACGACGGGGTGTCCGCCCCCGTCAAGGCCGATCTGGACGCCAAGACGGCCCACCTGCAGCAGTTCAAGGGCAAGGTCAACGACCTGGGCAACAAGGTCAACGACGCGTATATCAAGACCACCGGCCAGGCCGACGGCGTCAAAAGCTACGGCCTCGTGGTGGACATGATCATCGCGTATTATGAATCGATGGATTGAATACAGAAAAGCACCGCGCGAGCGGTGCTTTTTTTGCGCGGCGGGGAAGGAGCCGGCTGTTAAGGCCGCCCTTCCTCGGCGCCCCCTATGGGGGAGCACGCGTGTCCCGGCCTTGCGGCCGGGCCTTTCGCGCGGAATGGGGAGCACGCGTGTCCCGGCCTTGCGGCCGGGCCTTTCGCGCGGAATGGGGAGCTGGCACGGCGATGTCCTTCGCCGTGACTGAGGGGGCGTACCGGGAAGCACACATTCCCGGAGCCGGGATGTGCGCCGACCGGTCATGGCGGCCGCAGGCCGCCGCTACAACGCGATTCGCTCCCCCAACGTGTCATCCTGAGGGTCGCGCCAGCGGAGTCGAAGGATCTTGCCCTTATGCCGCCGGATCGACCACTGTCCGGGGCGATGTCCTCCACGCCGTCAGGCGGTATCAGATCGTCGGCGAAGCCGACGCCGCAATTGTCAATTGTCCATTCGCCCTTCACCGTCCGCCGTCCCATCCTGACGGTACGTGTCCTTGACGAACTCGATGAAGGCGCGGGTGACGTCGGAGAGGTAGGTGTTCTGGCGGTAGCCGATGACGAGGTGGCCCATGGTGATGGGATCGCTGAGGGGGAAGAAAAAGACCTCGCCGTTGTTCAGGGGCTTCTCGAAGGGCAGGCCGATGTCCTTGACGAACAGCTCGGGATAGAAGGTGATGCCCATGCCCTTGATGCACAGCGCCAGCAGCGTCTCGATGTTCTCGGTCTCCAGGAAGATGCTGGGGTTGATGCCCTCCTTGACGCAGAGGGTGTCCAGCATGGTCCTGATCTGGTTGCCGGGCGTCATCATCAGAAACGGCAGGTCGGCGAAATCGGTGATGGAGACGGTCTCCATGCGCCGGTGCAGCTCCTCGGGGCTGACGCCGGGGAAGCGCTGCTCCAGCATGGTGCGGGAGATGCACAGGAACAGTCGCTCCGTCAGCAGCGGCACCGTGACGATATCGCTGACCATGATGGGCGCGAAGCCGATCATCAGGTCGATGCCGCCGCGGGAGATGCTGTTCTCCAGCTCCACGGAGTTGCCCTCCAGCACGCTGAGCTCCACGTAAGGGTACGCCTTCTTGAAGCCCGGCAGGATGTCGCTGAGCAGCACGCGGCCGCGGGTGTGGGAGATGCCCACGCGGATGTTGCCGCGGCGGCGGTGGTTGATGTCGTCGATCTCCTCCGTCACCTGGCGCTTGATCTCCAGGATCTGCGCCGCCGCCCGGGCCAGCTTGCGCCCGGAGTAGGTCAGGGACAGCGTCGGCGTGCGCTCGAAGAGCTTCGTGTCGAAGTCCTGCTCCAGCCGCCGGATGTGGCTGGACAGCGACTGCTGCGACATGTAAAGCCGCTCCGCCGCCCGGGTGATGTTCAGCTCCTCGGCCACGACGAGGAAATATTCGAGATTGACGAAGTTCACGGCGAGACCTCCCCCGATGATCATTGGATCCTGTCTTTCGATGCATTATGCGGCGTCCCATATCATTTTTAGTATGGCTTCATCATTATTTACAAAAACAAGGATTATTATTTATCGCTTTTTATTGTACCACAATGTTTTGGTTGTGGCAACTGATATATAATAAATGTTTTGTTTAGCCCGCGCACGATGCTAAAATAATGTTATCTGGGTCGTCATATGGGACGGACCCGGGTATCATGGATCGATTGAAAAATACTCGAATAGGGGTGTTCACAAATTGGCTAATGTCAAAAAAAAGCTGTGCGTGAAGCCGGAATGGTGCAAGGGCTGCGGTATCTGCGTCGCCTTCTGCCCGAAGCAAACGCTCAAGCTGGTCAAGCAGAAAATCACGATCGCCGATCCTGACAGCTGCATCGCCTGCGGGATGTGCGAAATGAGATGTCCCGATTATGCCATCTGGCTGGAAAAGGAGGCTGAGTAACCATGGCCTATAAGCGTTTCGCCCTGCTGCAGGGCAATGAGGCGTGCGTCGAGGGCGCCATCGCCGCCGGTATGCGTTTCTACTCCGGTTATCCCATCACTCCCTCCACCGAGATCGCCGAGAACTCGGCCGTCCGTCTGCCTCAGGTCGGCGGCAAGTTCATCCAGATGGAAGACGAGATCGGCGGCATCGCCGCCGCCATCGGCGCCTCCGTCGCCGGCGTCAAGGCCATGACCGCCACCAGCGGCCCGGGCTTCTCCCTAAAGCAGGAGAACATCGGCTACGCCGCCATGGCTGAGATCCCCCTGGTCGTCGTGGACGTCCAGCGCAGCGGCCCCTCCACCGGCCTGCCCACCAGCCCCTCTCAGGGCGACGTCATGCAGACCCGCTGGGGCACCCACGGCGATCATCCCATCATCGTCGTCTCCCCCTCCAGCGTTCAGGAGACCTACAACCTGACCGTCCGCGCCTTCAACCTGTCGGAGAAGTATCACACCCCCGTCATCCTGATGATGGACGAGATCGTCGGCCATCTGCGCGAGGGCGTGGAGCTGATCCCCGCCGAGGAGCTGGAGATCGTCAACCGCGAGTGGTGGCCCGAGCGCGAGCGCGCCCGTCATCCCTACCGCATGGAGCCCGGCCAGCTGGTGCCCAAGATGACGCCCTTCGGCGGCGGCGTGGGCTACAACATCACCGGTCTGAGCCACGACGGCGAGGGCTTCCCCACCAACTCCAACGAAAAGACGGCGGAGCTGATGAACCGCCTGTTCGACAAGATCAACAAGAACCTGGACGATATCGTCACCTATGAAGAGCAGAATCTCGACGACGCCGAGATCGCCGTCGTCACCTTCGGCGGCGCTGCCCGCAGCGTCATGGGCGCCATCGACAAGGCCCGCTCCATGGGCATGAAGGTCGGCATGTTCCGCCCCATCACCGTCTGGCCCTTCCCCGAGGAGCAGGTCCGCGCGCTGGCCAAGAAGGTCAAGCACATCCTGGTCGTCGAGCACAACAACGGCCAGCTGGTGCTCGAGGTCGAGCGTCTCGCCGGCGGCAGCTGCCCCGTCTCCCTGCTCGGCAGGATGGACGGCTCGGTCATCAAGCCCGATGAGATCGTCGAAAAACTGAAAGAGGTGAGCAAATAATGCCCAGCGAACTCGTATATCAATATTTCCGTCAGGCCAAGCTGCCTCACATCTGGTGCCCGGGCTGCGGCCACGGCATCCTGATGAAGGACGTCGTCACTGCCGTTGACAATCTGGGTCTCGACAGGGGCAAGGTCTGCATCGTCTCCGGTATCGGCTGCTCCTCCCGCGCCGCCGGCTATATGGACTTCGACACCATCCACACCACCCACGGCCGCGCCATCGCCTTCGCCACCGGCATCAAGCTGGCCAACCCCGAGCTGACGGTCATCGTCATCACGGGCGACGGCGACGCCTCCGCCATCGGCGGCAACCATCTGATCCACGCCTGCCGCCGCAACATCGACCTGACCGTGGTCGTGTTCAACAACAACATCTACGGCATGACGGGCGGCCAGTATTCGCCCACCACGCCCACCGGCGACTTCGGCACCACGGCCCCCTACGGCAACATCGACAACTCCTTCGATCTGCCCGATCTGGCCCGCTCCGCCGGCGCCACCTATACGGGCCGCGGCACCGCCTTCCACGTGCCCCAGACCATCAAGCTCATCGAGAACGGCATCAAGAACAAGGGCCTGAGCCTGATCGACTGCATGTCCGTCTGCCCCACCTACTACGGCCGCAAGAACAAGAAGGGCAGCGCCGTGGATATGATGAAGTGGCAGCGCGACAACGCCGTGGACTACAAGAAGGCCCAGACCATGACCGAGGAAGAGCTGAAGGGCAAGCTGATCATCGGCGAGATGTACCACAAGGAAATGCCGGAATACACGGCTGAATATCAGAAGCTGATCGAAAGGGTAGGTGGCGCGAAATGAGCCGTCAGGAATTGCGTTTAACCGGTTCGGGCGGTCAGGGCGTCGTCCTGGCTACCGTCATTCTGGCCGAGGCCGGCTATCTGGCCAAGAAGGCCGTCGCACAGTCCCAGTCCTACGGCCCTGAGGCCCGCGGCGGCATGTGCAAGGCGGAGGTCGTCATCTCCGACGACGTCATCCACTACACCAAGGTCGAGCACGCCACCTTCCTGCTGGCGCTGACCCAGGAGGCCCTGAACAAGTACCTGCCCGACATCACCCCGGACGCCGTGGTGATGATCGACTCCTCCCTCGATCTGCCCGAGACGGGCCTGGAGGGCCATCAGGTCTATCAGGTGCCCATCCTCCAGACGGCCATCGAGAAGGTCGGCCGCGCCCAGACGGGCAACATCGTGGCCGTGGCAGCCATCAACGCCGTGCTGCATCTGGCTCCCGACGACATCCTGGAGGAGGCCGTCAAGATGCACATCCCCAAGGGCACCGAGGAGCTCAACATGAAGGCCCTGGCGGAAGGCAAAAAGCTGATCCACTAAACCTTTGACGTGACAGACGCAGATCTCTGCGTCTGTCCGTTTTGTACTTTTATCAAAAATGAAAGGCATGGTTTCCCAATGAAGATTCACGAATATCAGGCGGCCGCGCTGTTCAACGAGTACGGCATCCCCACCGCGAAGGGCGTTCCTGCGTTCACCCCCGAGGAGGCCGTTGAGGCCGCCAGGACCCTTCCCGAGGGCGTTTACGTCGTCAAGGCCCAGATCCACTCCGGCGGCCGCGGCAAGGCCGGCGGCGTCAAGATCGCCAAGAGCCTGGACGAGGTCAAGAGCTACGCCTCCCAGCTGCTGGGCATGAAGCTGGTCACGAAGCAGACCGGCCCCGAGGGCAAGCTGGTCCAGCGCCTGTTCATCACCGAGGGCGTCCAGATCGAGAAGGAGTATTACGTCTCCTTCGCCGTTGACGGCATGAGCGCCAAGGTCGTCATGATGGCCTCCGCCGAGGGCGGCACCGAGATCGAAGAGGTCGCGGCCAAGACCCCCGAGAAGATCATCAAGCAGTACATCGATCCCACCGTCGGCATCCGCGGCTATCAGGCCCGCTACACCGCCGACAAGCTGGGGCTCACCGGCGACGAGGTCAAGCAGTTCATGAAGGTCGCCTCCGGCATGTATAACCTGTTCATGGCGAAGGATTGCTCCCTGGTGGAAATCAACCCCCTGGCCAAGCTGAAGGACGGCCGTCTGGTCGCCATCGACGCCAAGGTCAACTTTGACGACAACGCTCTGTTCCGCCATCCCGAGCTGCAGGAGCTGCGCGACTTCTCCGAGGAGGATCCCCGCGAGACCGAGGCCAGCAAGTATGACCTGAACTACATCTCCCTGAAGGGCAACATCGGCTGCATGGTCAACGGCGCGGGCCTTGCCATGGCGACGATGGACATCATCAAGTATTACGGCGGCGAGCCCGCCAACTTCCTGGACGTCGGCGGCGGCGCCACGGCGGAAAAGGTCGCGGGCGCGTTCAACATCCTGCTCAGCGACAAGGAAGTCAAGGGCATCATGGTCAACATCTTCGGCGGCATCATGAAGTGCGACGTCATCGCCGAGGGCATCGTCGAGGCCAGCCGCAAGGTGGGCGTCAGCGTTCCTCTGGTCGTCCGTCTCGAGGGCACCAACGCCGAGCGCGGCAAGGAGATCCTGGCCACCTCGGGCCTCAACATCACGCCGGCCGACAGCATGGCCGACGCCGCCCAGAAGGTCATCGCCGCCATCCAGGCCTGAGACCTCGACTACGCTAAGAATGGAGCTGCAATAAAATGAGTATTCTGATCAATAAAGATACGAAAGTGATCGTTCAGGGCATCACCGGCGGTCAGGGCCTGTTCCACAGCGAGCAGATGCTGGCCTACGGCACGCAGATCGTCGGCGGCGTCACCCCGGGCAAGGGCGGCACCACCGTTCTGAACAACATCCCCGTGTTCAACACCGTCGTCGAGGCCAAGGAAGCCACCGGCGCCACCGCCTCCATCATCTACGTGCCCCCCAAGTTCGCCGCCGACTCCATCCTCGAGGCCGTCGACGCCGAGATGGATCTGGTCGTCTGCATCACCGAGGGCATTCCCATCGTGGATATGGTCCAGGTCAAGAACTACATGGTCGGCAAGAAGACCCGCCTGATCGGCCCCAACTGCCCCGGTCTGATCACGACGAACGAGTGCAAGATGGGCATCATCCCCAACAACATCTGCAAGCCCGGCCATGTGGGCGTCGTCTCCCGCTCGGGCACCCTGACCTATGAGGCCGTCGATCAGCTGGTCCGCAACGGCATGGGCGTCACCACGGCCGTGGGCATCGGCGGCGACCCCTGCAAGGGCACCGACTTCATCGACGTCATGAAGCTGTTCAAGGAAGACCCCGACACCTACGCCGTCGTCATGATTGGCGAGATCGGCGGCAACGGCGAGGCCGTGGCTGCCAAGTGGATCGCCGAGAACATGCAGGACAAGCCCGTGGCCGCCTTCATCGCCGGCCGCACGGCGCCTCCGGGAAAGCGCATGGGCCACGCCGGCGCCATCATCTCCGGCGGCAACGACACCGCTGCCGGCAAGACCGCCATCCTCGAGAGCCTGGGCATCCACGTCGCCGAGACCCCCAACAAGATCGGCGAGACGCTCGTCAAGTCCCTGAAGGAGCGCGGCGTCTACGAGAAGACGCTGAGCAAGTAAGTCTGCACGGTATCGACTGCAAGTCCCGGCCGGATGGGTGACGCCCATCCGGCCGCTCCCCTGTTCCGCCGATCCGCAGCGGATATCAAATGATCCATTGAGATCGATAGAGAGGTGTTTCACCATGAACGAGTTCACAACGATGTTCCTGATCATCGCCCTGGGCTACCTGCTGGGCAGCATCAAGATCAAGGGCCTGTCGCTGGGCTCCTCCGGCGTTCTGATCGTCGCCCTTGTCTTCGGCCACTTCGGCTTCACGGTCCCCGGCACGCTGCGCAACCTGGGTCTGATCACGTTCGTCACCGCCGTTGGCTTCATCGCCGGCCCGGTCTTCTTCCGCAACTTCAAGAGCAAGGCCACGGCGTACATCGCCCTGGGCGTGCTCGTCATCGCCCTGGGCATCGTCACCACCATCGGCGCGCTGAAGCTCCTGGGCATCCCCACGCCGCTGGCCATCGGCATGTTCGCCGGCGCTCTGACCTCCACCCCCGGCCTTGCGGCCGCCATCGAGGCCACGGGCAGCGACCTCGCCTCCGTCGGCTACGGCATCGCCTACCCCTTCGGCGTCCTGGGCGTCGTGCTGTTCGTCCAGCTGATGCCCAAGTTCGTCCACGCCAATATGGAAGAGGAGGTCGCCAAGATCTCCCTGCCCCCGCAGCCTGAGCTGACGGCTGCCGACGGCAAGCCCCTGAAGGTGCTGGAGCGCTCCGGCTTCCTGCCCTTCTCTCTGGCCATCGTGCTGGGCATGGTCGTCGCGGGCATCACGATCCCCCTGCCCGGCGGCGCGTCCTTCAGCCTGGGCACCTCCGGCGGCCCGCTGCTGACGGGTCTGCTGTTCGGCCACTTCGGCAAGATCGGCCGCATCTCTCTGAAGGTCCCCAACGGCCTGCTGGAGACCATGCGTGAGTTCGGCCTCGTCACGTTCCTGATGGGCGCCGGCATCGGCGCAGGCGCGGGCTTCGTGGAGGTCCTGAAGGAGCACGGCGTGGGCCTGTTCATCGCGGGCGCGCTGATCACGCTGGTCCCGATGATCATCTGCTACGTCATCGCCAAGAAGGTCTTCCATCTGGAGCTGCTGAACACCCTCGGCGCCATCTGCGGCGGCATGACCTCGACGCCCGCTCTGGGCAGCCTGATCACCGTCTCCGGCACCGACAACGTCGCCGCCTCCTACGCGGCCACGTACCCCGTCGCCCTGATCTTCGTCGTCCTCGGCGCGCAGTTCATGGCGCTGCTGTTCTGATACGAACGATCGATGATATGCAAAAAGCCGCGCGAAAGCGCGGCTTTTTTTGTATGCCGATCGGAGAGGCGGTCGGCGGGTGACGGGCGCAGGATGTGCGCGGAACGGTCATGGCGGCCACAGGCCGCCGCTACGAAGACCACAAAACGCAAGCGTGATCATGGGCCGATGTGGGCATCGGCCCCTACGACGACCACTGTCCGGGGCCGGGATGTGCGCCGCGTCCTTCCTTGGCTCCCTCCGTGAGGGAGCTGGCAAACGGCAGGGCCGTTTGACTGAGGGAGTTGCAGCGGGATGCACATGGCTCCGGAGCGGCTCAAGGCCCGGGGCAACTCCTTCCACCGCCTGCGGCGGTCCCTCTTCCCATTCCGCGCGAAAGGCCCGGCCGCAGCCGGGACACGCGTGTTCAGACCGGAGGGGGAAGCGAGGAAGACCACGCGCCGTCAGGCGGTATCAATTCGTCGGCGAAGTCGGCTCCGCAATTGTCAATTGTCAATTATAAAACAGCCGCGCTCGCGCAGCGAGCGATAACGGATCGGTGTTTTCGGCGGACATGCGCCGACGAAAACACTCCTTCCGGTCTGCAAACGTGTGAGCGTCAGCGAGTGCGCTGCAGCAGACCGTCCCGAGCCGGATCATGCTCTTGATCCGGCGGGCCCTTCCCTGCCGCAGATCCTGATTTGCGGCAAAAAAGCAGCCGCTTTCGGGCGGCTGCTTTTTCGTTATTCCGCGTGGGCGGAGAACCATTGCAATTGATCGCGCATGAAGGTGGTGCCGCTGAGGCCGTGCTGGGCGCCTTCGTAGATGATGAGCTTGTAGTCCACGTCCTCGACCTTGCCGGCTGCCTTGAGGGCATCGGCCATGTCGTAGGCCTGCTGAGGCACGACGCGGACGTCCTTGGTGCCCTGCCCGATGAGGATGGGCACGTTGATCTCATCGGCGAAGTGCGTGGCGGAGCGCCGGTCGAACGCCTCGGGGAGCTCGTCGGGACCGCCGCCCACCAGCTGGTGATAGACGTCCTTCATGGCCTGCTCGCGCGTCTCATACATCAGGTACGAGTCGGCGAGGCCGGAGTTGACGGCGCAGGCCTGGATCTTGTCGCCGTAATCCTGGCAGACGCGGTAGGCCATCATGCCGCCGCGGGAGAAGCCCACGAGATAGACCTTCTCCCCCGTGACGAAATCCATGTCCAGCGCCACGTCCACGAGCTTCGTCAGGTCGTGGACGTCGTCGCCTCCGAAATCCTCCTTGCCGGTGCCGCCGAAATTGCCGCGGTACTGGCTGCCGAAGACGGCATAGCCGCCGAAGGCCTGACGGCACAGATCCAGCGGCTCCAGGGGCGAGAAGGACCGGTTGCCGCCGCGGCAGTAGATCAGCCCAGGCAGGCCCTCTGCCAGCTCGGGCTTGACCTCGGCGGGCACGGCGACATAGCCCTCCACCTCGCAGTCGTCCACGGCGTAGCGGATGGAGTAGACGAGCATGCGCCCCTCGTACTGCTGGGGCTCGGCGATCCGGTCGGCCCGGACGATGCTCTCATGGGCCTGCAGAGACGCGAGGATCGCGTCGGGGTCCAGCTTCACCTTTTCGGGCTCTTCCTTTTTCGGTTCCTCCTTCGGGGGTTCCTCCTGCTTCGGCTCCTCCGCCGCCGCTTCCTGCGCCGGTTCCGGCGCGGCGGGCGCGGGGGGCTGCTGCTGCGCGCCGCAGGCGGTGAGCAGCAGCGCCAGCAGGAGCGCCGGGAACAGCTTTCTCATAGCTGCGCGGCGAAGCCCCGGAGCTGTTCCTCCGTGACGGTGTAGGGCGGCTTGATATAGACGCTTTTGCCGAAGTGGCCGGGCATATAGCCCGCCTCCTGGGCGCGCCTGAGCGCCGCGTTGCAGTGCTCGTCGGTATCGTACTCCACGGCGGCGGCCAGACCGGCGCAGCGGATATCATAGATATCCTCCCTGCCGCGGAGCTTGCCGAACTCGGCTTTGACGACCTCGCCCATGTCCTTCACGTGCTGCAGCAGGCCGTCCTCCAGCTGGCGGTAGACCTCGCAGGCGGCTGTGCAGGCCAGCACGTCGTCGCCGACGCCGCCGGACAGCGCGGGCAGCGCCTCCTCGGGAGGCTGCTCCCGCATCAGCAGCGCGCTGATGTGCAGGCCGTTGCCCAGCGCCTTGCCCAGCAGCAGCATATCGGGCACGACGCCCTGGGTCTCGTAGCGGTACATGGTGCCCGTGCGGCCCATGCCCATCTGGACCTCGTCCAGGATGAACATCATGCCGCGGACCTTGGCCCAGTCGTACAGCGCTTTGAGCCAGCCGTCGGGCGGGACGATGACGCCGCCGCCCTGGACGGACTCGACGATGATCGCCGCCGCGTCGTGGGCCGATTCGTATTTATACTTCTTTTCGAGGATGTCGATGCAGTGCGCGATGTAGTCCTGCTCGCTCATGCCGGCGGGGGCCTCGCGGTAGTTGCAGTAGGGCGCGAAGATGATGCCGGGATCGATGGGGCCGAAGCCGATCTTGCGCTTGGGCAGGCCTGACATGGAGGCGCTGAGCTGGGTGCGGCCGTGGATGCTGTTCCAGAAGGAGATGACCTCCGTGCGGCCCGTGATCTTCCGCGCCAGCTTGACGGCCCACTCGGTGGCCTCGGAGCCTGAGGACGTCAGGTGGATGGACTGGAAGGCGCCGTGGGTGGTGTCCAGCATGTACTGCTGCAGCCGCTGCTTGGGCTTCGAGAAGCCCAGACGGCCGCTGGTGACGCCGTGCAGCGCACGGCACATCACATCGGTGAACGCCTCGTTGCCCTGGCCCAGGACGATGCACATGTCGTCGAGATCGACGAACTCACGGCCCTGGCTGTCGGTGAAGACGTTGCCCTTGGCGGAGACGAAATCGCGCTCCTGCTGGTGGTTCATGGGATATAAAACGTCGTGATTGTTCAAGGGGACGACCCTCCTTGTCTGTTAATAGCGCTCCATGTCGCCCATGCGCTCGGGCTTGCCCTCGTAGATGTCCACAAGCTCCTTCGGCGCGTATTTCTTGTTGATGACGACGGAGACGACGAACTCGTCGAACCAGTTGTCGGCCATGACGTAATAGCCGTTTTTGCCCATCTCGACGCCGTAGCTGTTCTGGACCTTCCAGCGGTCGGGCTTGCCGTCCTTGTCCAGATTGACGCCGCAGAAGCTCATGATATGGGTGCCCTTGATGTTCTTGTAGGCGATGTTCTCGGCCTTCGTCATGTCGGTGATGCGGCAGCCGAAGAGGCCGTCGAAGTCGTAGAGATTTTTGTCCATATAGCCCGTGGGCTTGTGAGACAGCTTCGCCACGTCGCAGCCCATGCAGACCTGCTCGCCGCCCTTGAGTTGGGCGATGGTCAGCGCCTTGATGGTGTCGATGTCGAGGTTCAGCAGCACGTCGTGGCCCGGGGTCAGGTCGTCGCGCTCCACGTAGGCCTTGTTGAAGCCGTACTTCTCGGACGGGTGGCTGATGACGAACATGTAGTCGTCGTTGTTGACGCCGATGGCCTTGAAGAACTCCTTCGGGGTGATCTCGCCCATATCGACGAAGTCGCCGTTGGACTTCTTATAGGAGAAACGGATGGACTTCGGGGGCTGGCCCATGAAGCGGCAGAGGATGCCGTAGATATCGGCCAGCTGCTGCTCCTTGATCTCGTAGAGCTTGTCCTCGTCGGCGCCCTCGGCGCGGGCTTTGCGCATGTCACGGGCGGCCAGACGCAGCTTGGCGGCCAGCACACGGGTGACGTAGCGGGTGTCGCCGGAGATCTGGGCGTCGGGCATGAAGTCCTTGGGCACGATGCCGTATTTGTCGAGGATGTCGGCGCACATGTACCACTGGCCGTTGTCCATGATGGGGTTGCGGAGCATACCCGCCACCTTGGGGGAGGACAGCGGCTCGTCGATGACGGCGATGGCGCGGTTGAGCCAGCGGTTGCACTTCTCCAGCTGATCGTAGAAATAGATGAAATCCTGGCTCAGCTCGAAGCCCTTGTCCGCCATGTCGAGGTTCTCGATGGCGTGCTGGCGTACGTTGTTCAGGGATGCGAAGGCCCAGCAGCGCAGGCTCTGGACCTGATCGGTGACGTTGCCGTCCCAGACGTCCACGGAGAACGTGAAGGGCAGGCGGCGGACGGCCTCGAAGTTCATGGCGGCCAGCTGGATGCCGTTCTGGATCACGGCGTTCGCCACGGCGTGGCCCATGACGTCGGCCTCCCAGCGCGCCTCGCAGGCGGCGAAGAACGAAGCGTCAAGTTCTTTTTTCATAGTCGTTCCTTTCAGATCATGTGGCAGGCCACGAAATGCTCCGGCTCGATCTCACGCAGCACGGGGCTCTCCTTGCGGCACTGCTCGGTGGCTAAGGGGCAGCGGGTGCAGAACTTGCAGCCCGCAGGGGCGTTGATGGGGCTGGGGATCTCGCCCTCCAGATGGACGCGGCTCTTGATCCAGCTGTGGTAGGGGTCGGGCTCCGGGATGGCGGAGAACAGCGCCTTGGTGTAGGGGTGCTGCGGATTGCCGTAGATGCTGGCGTTGCCGCCCAGCTCCACGATGGAGCCCAGGTACATGACCGCGATGCGGTCGGAGATATGGCGGACCATGGACAGGTCGTGGCTGATGAACATATACGTCAGCCCCAGCTCGCGCTGCAGGCCGGTGAGCAGGTTGACGACCTGGGCTTGGATGGACACGTCCAGGGCGGCGATGGGCTCGTCGCAGACGATGAAGCGCGGCTCTACGGCCAATGCGCGGGCGATGCCGATGCGCTGGCGCTGGCCGCCCGACAGCTCGTGAGCAAAGCGGGAGGCGTAGTCGCTGGTCAGACCGACGTAGCCCAGCACCTGGTTGACCTTCTCCTCGCGCTGCTGGCGGGACAGGTCCTTGAAATGGACCGTCAGGCCCTCGGCCACGATGGTGCCGATGGACATGCGCGGGTCGAGGCAGGCGTAGGGGTCCTGGAAGATCATCTGGCAGTTCTTCGAGAAGTTCATGCGGTCCTCGGCATTGAAGCTGCGCACGTCCTTGCCGTTGTAGAGGATCTGGCCGTCGGTGGCGTCGTAAACGCCCAGCAGCGTGCGGCCGACGGTGGTCTTGCCGCAGCCGGACTCGCCCACCACGCCGAAGGTCTCGCCCTCGTAGATCTGGAAGCTGACGTCGTCAACGGCCTTGACGGTCTTGCCGCCGCGGGCGGGGAAATACTGCCGCAGGTGTTTGACGTCGAACAAAACTTTTTTATCGGCCATTATTCCTCACCTCTCATGGACGGCGCCTTGATCTTGGGCGCCATGCTGTGCTCCAGCCAGCAGGAAACGGTGTGGGTCTCGCTGAGCTGAAGCTCCTGGGGCATGCGCTCCTTGCAGATGGGCATGCAGTAGTCGCAGCGGTCGGCGAAGGGGCAGCCCTGGATGGGCATCATCAGGTCGGGCGGAGTGCCCTGGATGGAGTAGAGCGCGCCCTTGTTCTTCGACTGCTTGCTGGGGACGGAGTTGAGCAGGGCCCAGGTGTAAGGATGATGGGGATCGTCAAACATCTCGTACTTGGTGCCGCGCTCGAGGATGACGCCGGCGTACATCACCTGGATGCGGTCGGCGAAGTCGAAGACGATGCCCAGATCGTGGGTGACAAGGATGAAGGCCTTGTTCGTCTTCTCCTTGAGGTCGTTCAGCAGCTCCAGCACCTGGGCCTGGATCGTCACGTCGAGGGCCGTGGTGGGCTCGTCGCAGATAATGATGTCGGCGTCGCAGGCGATGGCGATGGCGATCATGACGCGCTGGCGCATACCGCCGGACAGCTGGTGCGGATACTGGCGCACGCGCTCCTCGGGGCTGGGGATGCCCACGAGCTTCAGCAGCTCGATGGCCTTCTGCTCCGCGGCCTGACGGCTGATGGACTTATCGTGGAAGCGGATGCCCTCGGCGATCTGGTAGCCGACGGTCAGCGTGGGGTTGAGGGAGGTCATGGGGTCCTGGAAGATCATGCCGATGCCCTCGCCGCGGAGCTTACTGAGCTCGCGGCTGTTCATGTGCACCACGTCCTGGCCCTTGAAATCGATGACGGAGCCCTCTTCGATGAAGGCCGCCGAATTGCCGTAGAGCTTCATCAGCGCCTTGACCGTGACGGTCTTGCCGCAGCCGGACTCGCCCACGATGGCCAGCGTCTCGCCGGCGTCCAGATGGAAGCTGACGCCGCGGACGGCGCGGATCTTGCCCGCGTAGCTGCTGAAGGAGACAGCCAGGTCTTTCACTTCAAGCAAATGTTCAGACATGTCGTTTCCTCCTTTACTTTCTCTGGCGCGGGTCGAGCGCGTCGCGGAGGCCGTCGCCCATGAGGGTGAAGGCCAGCATGGTCAGCGCGATGCAGATGGCCGGGAAGAACATCAGATAGGGCTTGAAGGTAAACACGGTCTGTGCCGCGGAGCACAGCGCGCCCCAGCTGGTGTCCGGCGCCTGGATGCCCAGACCCAGGAAGCTCAGGAACGCCTCCGAGAAGATCAGACTGGGCACGCGGAAGGTGATGTTGACGATGATGATGCCGATGGTGTTGGGGATCAGGTGGGACGTGACGATCTTCATGGGACGCACGCCCAGCAGTCTCGCCGCCAGCACGTAATCGGAATTGCGCAGGGTGATCATCTGGGAGCGGACGAGACGGGCGATGCCGGTCCAGCCCGTGAGGGTCATGGCCAGCAGCAGCGTCTTGACGCCCTTGGCATCCATCCACATGGACAGCAGGATGACCACCAGCAGATACGGGATCGACGAGAGGATCTCGACGATACGCATCATGAACGTATCGATCCGCCCGCCGAAGTAGGAGGCGATGCCGCCGTAGATGCAGCCGATGACGGCGCAGATCAGAGCGCCGGTAATGCCGATGAAGATCGACACGCGGCCGCCCTGCCACACGCGGGCGAAGTAGTCGCGGCCCAGCTTGTCGGCGCCGAACCAGTACTCGCTGTCGATGGGGTGGTAGCTCTCCTTGATGTTTGTATCCTGATGGGGATGGGGGGCGATGATGGGGCCGAAGATGACCATGACGGTCAGGAAGATCAGCAGGATCAGGCCGAAGACGGCCAGCTTGTTCTTGCGGAAGCGGCGCCAGGCGTCCTGCCAGTAGGAGATATGGGGACGGAGGACACGGTCCTTGGTGGTGTCCACGCCCACGGTCTTGAACATCTCGGGGGTCAGGCCCTC
>SVKN01000041.1 GCA_015068445.1 Oscillospiraceae bacterium
GCTTGGGCATGCCCATCACCAAGAGCCTCGTGGAGCTGATGAACGGCCACATCGAGGTCGAGAGCGAGAAGGGCAAGGGCACCACCTTCACCGTCACGGTCACGCTCACCGACTCCGAGCGCGCCAGCGAGGTCGAGGAGGACGACGGTGAGCTCCATCCCAGCCAGATGACCGTCCTCGTCATCGACGACGATCCCGTGGCCTGTGAGCACGCCCGGCTGATCCTCGGGCAGGCCGGCGTCAGCTGTGAGGTGGCGTCCTCCGGCGTCGAGGGCCTTGAAATGGTCAAAGTCCGCAACGCCCGCAGGGAGCCCTACAACCTCATCCTCGTCGACTGGCGCATGCCCGGCATGGACGGCATCGAGACCACCCGCCGCATCCGTCAGGTCATCGGGCAGCAGACTGCCATCATCATCCTCACCTCCTACAACTGGGACGACGTGCAGGACGAGGCCCGCGCCGCGGGCGTCGACACCTTCGTGCCCAAGCCGCTGTTCGCCGCCTCTGTCATGGACGAGTTCCGCGAGGCGTTCAAGAAAAAGAAGAGCGCCGCCCAGAGCGCCCGGGCTGACCTTCACGGCCGCCGCATCCTGCTGGCGGAGGATATGACGGTCAACGCCGAGATCATGACCATGGTCCTCGCCATGCGCGACATGGAGGTCGATCACGCCGAGAACGGCAGCATCGCCGTGGACCTGTTCTCCTCTCACGAGCCGGGATACTACGACGCTATCCTGATGGACATGCGCATGCCCGTCATGGACGGTCTCGAGGCCACCAAGGTCATCCGTGCCATGGGCAGGGAGGACGCCAAAGCGATCCCCATCATCGCCCTGACGGCCAACGCCTTCGACGAGGACGTCCAGCGCAGCATGCAGGCCGGCCTCAACGCACACCTGAGCAAGCCCGTGGAGCCCGAAGCGCT
Source organism: Oscillospiraceae bacterium (assembly GCA_015068445.1). GTDB lineage: Bacteria > Bacillota > Clostridia > Oscillospirales > Butyricicoccaceae > RGIG1902. Next base: position 926 of record SVKN01000041.1, read on the forward strand.
GTTCGACACGCTGGAAAGCCTGATCCGCGACTGAGCCCATCGAATCCGATTTCCAAAAGGCATTTATCATGGAAGAGCAAAGAAACACCGCAAAACTTGATCGCTATCTCTCCTCCTTTGATGTGTGGGCGCTCAGCGTCGGCTGCATCATCGGCTGGGGTGCCTTTGTCATGCCGGGCACTACGTTCCTGCCCGTGGCCGGACCTGCGGGCACGCTGATCGCCATGGCCTGCAGCGCCGCGATCATGCTGATCATCGGCGTCAACTATTCCAGCCTCATGAGCCGCCAGCCCGGCGTCGGCGGCGTGTACTCCTATACAAAGGAGGTCTTCGGCCGGGACCATGCCTTCCTCAGCTCCTGGTTCCTGTGCCTGGCGTATCTGTCCCTGATCCCCCAGAACGCCACGGCCCTGGGCGTCATGTGCCGCGTGCTGTTCAGCGACGCCATGCAGTGGGGCTTCCACTACCGCATCGCGGGGTATGACGTCTACGCCGGCGAGGCCGCCGTGGGCGTGCTGGCGCTGCTGCTGATCGGCTGGATGGCCATCCGGCACAAGCGGCTCATGCAGCGGCTGCAGACAGCCTTCGCCGTCATCCTGCTGGCGGGCGTCGCCGTGATCTCGATCATGGCGATCCCTCATATTCATCTCAGCTCCATCGGCGAACTCTACGGCACCCAGGCAGTCTCGCCTCCGCGGCCGTCACATCCTCCGCGCGACCGAGCAGGCCCTCCGGCGGGTGGAATAATGGTTGCAAACGCTGCTTCCCGGTGGTAGAATGATATCGATCAGCAGAAGAGCCGACGGCTCTTTTGTTTTTGCGAGGAAGTTGTCTATTGCTAACTATAAGGGAGGACGATCATGGGACTTTTGAAGGGGACGTGCCGCATCGCGGCGGAGGAGCTGGGAAAGAAAACAGCATCGCGCATCGCCGTCGCGGCGCAGCTGCGGCTGGAGCAGCTGCTCAGGGAGAACGCTGACGAACCGAAGGCGCTGAAAAAACACACGGTCCCGCGCATTTATCCGGGCATCGCCGTCTATGAGGCCATGCGGGCCGAGGGCGTCGCACCGGAGCGCGCCGTCTGGTATCTGCGGGAGTATTACCAGCGCTTCTGCAGGATTCCTGCCGGGGTCATCCGCGCTGCCCTGAAGCTCCCCGGCCTTTATAAAAAGGTCCCCGCGCTGCTGCTGAGTTCGTCGAAAAAGAGCTTCAGCGAGGCGGCCGGCTTCGTCTATCGCTTCCCCGACCACACGCCTGGCGTCACGTGCTTCGACATCGTCCGCTGCCCTTATTACGAGACCTGCAAGCGCTGCGGCTGCCCGGAGATCGTTCCGGCCTTCTGTGATTCCGACGACGCCAGCTACGGCAATATGCACCCGAAGCTGATCTGGGGACGCACCAAAACAATCGGCCACGGCGGCGACTGCTGTGACTTCAAGCTGACGCTGGAGGACTGATCATGACGGAGTTCACGCTGGAACGCGACGGCTTCGTCGGCGTCTTTTATCCGGGAACGAGGCGGCCCGGCCGCGCAGTGCTTTACGTGGGCGGCGCGTCCTGCGGGCGCAAAATGACGATCGCCATGGGCCGGTATCTGGCGGACGCCGGATTCTCGGTTTTATTCCTTGGCTTCTACCTGTGGGACGGACTGTCAAAGGACATGTGGCGCATCCCGGTGGATTACGCGGAGCGGGCGGCGCAGTGGCTGACGGCGCACGGTTATGAGGTCTGCATGGCGGGCGCGTCCACGGGCGGCGGCTACACGCTGCTGTCCGCGTCGCTGGTGCCGGAGATACGCGGGGCCATCGGCATGTGCCCCTTCGACCACGTCTTCGAAGGAATGAAGATGCTGGGCAAAGCGCCCCATTGCTCGGTCTATCAGTTCCACGGCAGGGAGATCCCGTATTCTCACTTCGATATCGTGAAGGATGGCTGGCCGGAGGCCTTCCGCACGGCCCGCCGAGCAGGCGTATCGTTGGCCGGCTTCATGCGCTACGGCTACGAATCGGCATTCCTCGACCCCGCGTCCCGTATCCGCGTGGAGGACATCCGCGGGGATATCCTGCTGACCACGGCACGGTACGATATCATGTGGCCCGCTGACCAGGCGGTGCAGCGCATGGAAAAGGTCCTGCGGGAGAGCAGCAGAGAACACCGGCTGACCGTGAAGGTCTATGACGCCAAAACCCACGGCCTCGGCGTCGGCGAGCTGGGCGGCGGGACGAAGCTGGCCATGCGCCTCATGGGCATCCGCCCGGCATTGGCGCAGCAGGCACGGCAGGACATCATCGCCTGGCTCGACCATTGGGGCGAGGAAAAGGAGACTTGTTGATGCTGCAGCAGCCCTTCGGGGCTGTTTTGCTTTGAACGGACTTGTGCAAACATCGGCAGCGGCATATAATAATATCTGATTGATTCAAGACAGAATCGTCCGACGCGATCAGACGGATCAAAAGCCGCCATTCAAGGCAGACAGCTTTTCATGTGAGGATACCTATGGATCATAAGGATAAACAGCTGCCCGCGCACATCGAGGTGCGCGGCGCACGGATGCACAACCTGAAAAACATCGATGTGGATGTCCCGCTGAACCGCATCGTCGGCGTGGCCGGCGTGTCCGGCTCCGGCAAGTCGTCGCTGGCGCTGGGCGTCCTTTACGCCGAGGGCTCCCGCCGCTATCTGGAGTCCCTGTCCACCTATACCCGCCGCCGCATGACCCAGGCGGGCAGGGCACAGGTGGACGAGGTGCGCTATGTCCCGGCGGCCCTCGCCCTGCACCAGCGCCCCGGCGTCCCCGGCATCCGCAGCACCTTCGGCACATCCACGGAGCTGCTCAACAGCCTGCGGCTGATGTTCTCGCGCCTGGCCTCCCACCGCTGCCCTAACGGCCATTATCTGGACCCGACCCTCGACGTGGCCGCCGGGCTGGAGCTGACGTGCCCGGTCTGCGGCGCGCGGTTCTACGCCCCCGGCGCGGAGGAGCTGGCCTTCAACAGCTCCGGCGCCTGCCGCACCTGCGACGGCACGGGCATCGTGCGCGCCGTGGACGAAAGCACCCTCGTCCCCGACGAATCCTTGACCATCGATCAGGGCGCCGTCGCCTCCTGGAACGCCCTGATGTGGTCGCTGATGAAGGACGTGGCCCGGGAGATGGGCGTACGCACCGACGTGCCCTTCAGGGACCTGACGGCCAGGGAGCGCGAGATCGTCTTCCACGGCCCCGCCGAGAAGAAGCATCTCATGTACATCAACGAAAAGACGAACACTGCCACCGAACTGGACTTCACGTATTACAACGCCGTCTACACCGTGGAGAACGCATTGAGCAAGGTCAAGGACGAAAAGGGCATGAAGCGTGTGGAGAAGTTCCTCAAGCAGAGCCCCTGTCCCTGCTGTCGCGGCACCCGCCTGTCGGAGGCGGCCCGCGCCCCGCGCCTGCGGGGACTGTCCCTGGATCAGGTGTGCGAAATGACGCTGTCTGACCTCGTGCGCTGGGTGGACGAGGTCCCCGGGAGCCTGCCGGAGCCCATGCGCCCCATGGCGCAGTCCATCTGTGAATCGTTTCAGGACACGGCCCGGCGGCTCATGGACCTGGGCCTCGGCTACCTGACGCTGGACCGCGCCTCCTCCACGCTCTCCACTGGTGAGCGCCAGCGCACGCAGCTGGCCCGCGCCGTGCGCAACCGCACCACCGGCGTGCTGTATGTGCTGGACGAGCCGTCCATCGGCCTGCATCCCTCCAACGTGGAGGGCCTCGTGGGCGTCATGCACGATCTCGCGCTCGACGGCAACTCCGTCCTGCTGGTGGATCACGATACCCAGGTCCTGCGGGAGTCCGACTGGATCATCGAGCTCGGCCCCGGGGCGGGCGCCAAGGGCGGCACGGTCATCGCCCAGGGCAGCGTCGAGCAGCTTGAGACCGACCCGCACTCCATGATCGGCCCCTATCTGGCAGGCAGGTCCGACGCGCCGAGCAGCACCGTCCCCGCGGAGCATCTCTTTGAGCACGGGACCATCGAGCTGGGGACCGGCCCGATCCACACGGTCAAGCCCCTGACCGTCCGTTTCCCGAAGGGACGGCTGTCCGTCGTCACGGGCGTGTCCGGCTCCGGCAAGACGACGATGCTCCTCGAAAGCCTGATCCCCGCCGTGGAGGCGCTCTCCGACGGCAGGCCGCTGCCAGACCACGTCCTGCGCGTCAGCGCCCCGGGCATCCGCCGGATCAAGCTCATCGACGCCACGCCCATCGGCATCAACGTCCGCTCCACAGTCGCCACCTACGCCAACGTCCACGACGAGCTGCGCAAGATCTACGCCCGCACCCCGGACGCAAAGGAGCGCGGACGCAAGGCCGGGGATTTCTCCTACAACACCGGCGACCTGCGCTGTCCCACCTGCGACGGCACGGGCCAGATCAGCCTCGACGTCCAGTTCCTGCCCGACGTCAACATCCCGTGCCCGGCCTGCCGCGGCAGCCGCTACAGCCGGGAGGCGTTCTCCATCCTCCGCCACGGGAAAAACGGCGGGAGCTGGTCGCTGCCCCGGCTGATGGACATGAGCGTCGACGAGGCGCTGGAGGCCTGCAGCGATCTGAAGCTCGTCCAGTCCCGTCTGCAGCTGCTCCATGACATGGGCCTCGGTTATCTCACCCTGGGCGAGGAAACGCCGAGCCTCTCCGGCGGCGAGGCTCAGCGCCTCAAGCTGGCCAGCGAGATGGGCAGGGGACAGGTGGACACGATCTTTGTATTCGACGAGCCCACCATCGGCCTTCATCCGCTGGACGTGCGGACGCTGATGGTCGTCTTCCGCCACCTCATCGACCTGGGCGCCACGGTCATCGTCATCGAGCACGACCTCGACGTCATCCGCAGCGCCGACTATGTCGTCGACATGGGCCCCGGCGGAGGCGAACAGGGCGGCCGCATCGTCGCATCCGGCACGCCGGAGGACGTCCGCTGCAGCCCCGGGAGCATCACGGGCCGGTATCTGTAAAAACATGTTTCTGTCCCAGATAAAAGGTGATTAAAAAAGTTGCATTAATAATCACAACCCCCACGGAAAAATCTATTTTGTGACATAAATAGATTTCCCGTGGGGGTTTTAAATCTGGTTAATTTGGTTGATTCGCAAAGGCAAGTTGTATTCTCCGATTTATCCGATGGCGATTTTTCCGGGTTGATAAAACATCTGTAGACAAGAGAGCAAAACAAGATTTCATCGGGTAGGTTTAAGGATATATCTATCGCTATTGATATGAAAGGTATGTTGGATAAATCGCAGATGGCATAATCAGATTGCTGAAAACGGAACTCTTCTATGTTTATTTGCGTCTGTTATAAATAGAAAGTGAGGATTAGGAACATGGGTATCAAGCAATACAAGTGGGAAACGATACTGTTCGTCTTGCTTGCCGTGTTTCTAACAGCGTGTAATTCAACTGTTGGCAACAGCGCTAATAAACCGCCTTAAGAGCAAGAACAGTTTTTGGGAGATACATTATTGCCAAGTAATCTTTTTTCAGTCGTAGCAGTAGATGGGGACTTTGTTACCTATCTTTCGATAGACGATAACGATAACACATATTTGTACAGATACGATGTGAGAAAAGGAGAGAGTTTGCAAATATGTGAGTTAGAGAATTACCTTATGAACCCTGCAAATTGTGCTGAAATAGACGGTATACTATATCTGAACTATATTACAAGAGATAACCGTCACATTTTTGTTGCCGCAGATATAAACAATCTGTCAAAAGAGGAATTAACCGCAGAGGATGGTGTCAGCGGATTAGTGTATAGCGCAGCAACAAGCGATAAAGCTTTCTCACTAAAGCATACAAATAACGGTATAAGTATTGTTGATTGCTACTCTCTGCAATCGAAGGATTGTTCTTGTTTTATATCTTTTGAGAATGGACAGACAGCATATGGAATATCAGCATACGGTGAAAATATCTATATTCTGCTAAAAGGATTAGATGGTGTTTTCATTAAACAATATGATTCGAATGGAAAGGAAATATCGCAATGGGATATTTCCTTTGCGGAATACTTATTAGAAGAAACACAGATTAGTTCATTTCAAATAATGAACGACCACTTTTATCTCTGCAATTTTTCGGGGGAAAGCGCCGTATTTGATTTTGAAGGACAAATATTGGAGGGATTGGTAGACAGCACAATAACGAAAACACCTTCAAACTCATTTGAGCAATATAGTTTTTATAATGAAACCAACAGCCAAGTATTTATATTTGATACTGCCAATAGCACATTACGAAAAGCATATTTTGATATTCCCACAAACCATGTAATCCGATATGTTTATTCGGATTATCGCAACCCAAGTAGAGCTTTGATTTCTATTAAGCAAATTGAGAGCGGAGATGAAAAAGTGTTTGTCGGCATAATTGAATAAGAACAGTGTTTTTTAAGGGTGAGATTTTGATAGTTCGCCCTTTCTATCACAAAAAATTGAGGGTGAACAGTCCTCTTTTATTTGCGAATACTATTCACAAATGTATGCATAAATACAAGATTATTGCATGAACATTCACATCACCTTTTAGCTGGGACAGAGACAAAAACACAAGCCCCGACGATCGTCGGGGCTTTTCCATATTTATTTCACGGCGACGCACAGGAACGAGAACGGCGAGATCTTTCTGTACCGGGCGCTGCGGAAGCCTGCGTTCCACAGCATGTGCTCGATCTCCCGCCGCTCGTACATTTTCACGTCCCCGCCGGGGAGCAGGGGAAAGACGACGTTCGCCAGCGCGCGGACGGGCCTGACGCAGTCCATGTCATTGAGCAGCAGCGCCCCGCCGGGTCTGAGGATGCGGTACATCTCGTTCACCGCGTCCTGAGGGTGGGGGTAGTGGTGGATGCTCATGTTGCACGTCACGGCGTCGTACTGCCCGCTCGCCAGCGGCATATGCTCCGCGTCGCCCACGGTGCACGCGGCCGTTTCGCGCAGCCGCCTACGCGTCACGCCGATCATCTCCTCGGAAAGATCCAGCGCGCTCAGCCGGATCTCCGGGAACCGCTTTTCCACTTCACAGAGGAACGCCCCGGGCCCGCAGCCGATATCGATCAGTTCCCCGGGCTTCAGCCGCGCAAGCTCCTCCAGCGAGAAGCGGTAATCGTGACGCCAGTACCCGCCCCGCGCCAGCCGCGACCCCCGGTGGAGGTTGAAATACGTTCTCGACCTCTCTTTTGCGTCCGCCATGATCATTCCTCCGCGAAGCAGTCATAGGGCGCCGTCTCGTCGAAGACGAACCCCTTCCGTTTCAGGTCCGGGATCACGTCCATGTGCCGGAACGCCCCGGCCGCGTCGTCCGTAAAGCCGTTGTGGGACGTGAAGACGTACTCGATCCGGCTCAGATCGAGGCGCTCCCGCAGCGTATGCAGGGACCGGATGTTCAGCTGACTGTCGTAATTGAACAGATCGAAGAAGCACCAGCCGCCGTCCTTGTTCAGCGCCAGGGAATCTCCGGTGAACAAAAGCCGGTCATCGATCAGGTAGCACAGGTGCCCCAGCGTGTGCCCCGGCGTCAGCAGCGCCTGCACGCGCAGCCCGCCCACGGTCACGGTCTCGCCGTCCTTCAGCAGCCGATAGCTCGGGCGCAGCGTGACCGAGTTTTTCAGCCCGAAGGGACCGAGCTGCTTGCGGTGCCAGACGTTCGTCAGGTAATTCTCCTCCCGCTCGCCCAGCCACACCTGCGCGTGGGGGAAGGGGTCCTCCAGCCGCGCGTCGATCCCGCCCGCGTGGTCCGGGTCGGCGTGGGTGAGGAACAGCGCCGTGACCTCTCCAGGTTCGATCCCCAGAGCCCGGCAGCCGGACAGCAGCCCGGGATGGCTCTTGTAGCCCGCGTCTATGGCGATCACGGTATCGCCCTTTCTGATAAAGAAAATATCGACGTCGTACTCCCGCACGCACCAGACGTCGTCGGTCAGCCGTCCCGTCTCAGCGGGGTGCAGCGCGCCCTTGCCGCGGTACATCCGGGGGACGATATGCGTGGCAAAATAATCGATCAGCCGCATGATGAATGGCTCCTTTCGCGTTTCACTGAGGCCATCTTACACGAAAAGGCGCACGACGTCTTTCAAAAAGTCGCTGACTTCACAGACCCAGCAGCCGTCTGAGCTGCAGCCCTGTCAGCTTCATGCTGGAGGATGCGATGTGGGACGATCCGGCAAAGCCCGTGTCGAAGGCGGCGTCGGTGATGCTCGCGCCCCGGAGCATACGTCTGCAGGCGCGCTCCAGCCGCTTGTACTGGATGTAATCCTTCAGCGTGATCCCCGTCTGTGCTGAAAACAGGTGCGCCAGCCTGCTCTTGGACAGGTAAACGCCGGAGGCCAGCGCGTCCATGTCGAACAGACAGTCGTCTTCATTCAGCAGCTCGACGGCCCGCAGTATGGCGTCGTCAAAAGGCCGCGTATGCGCTTCGCCCGACACGAGCCCGATCATCCGCGCCGCCGCCTGCCGGATATCGCCGTCCGGCGAAGGCGGCGCCTCCAGCACGCGCACGCGCTGGTCCCGCAGCGCGTTTTTCGTCAGCGTATAGCCGAAATCGCTCAGCGGATCGATGAACAGCGCGATCCCGCGCTTGCCGCTGTCGGCGATGGCGTGAACGGCGCCCGGCCCGATGGCAATCATCCCGCCCTCCAGCACGCCGCTTTCCAGCGCCACGTGACTGCTGCCGTCACAGGCGGCGTACAGCTCCAGCAGCGGATGGCGGTGCAGCTTCGCCCCGAAGGATGAGGAGGCCCCGCCGATGTAATCGCGCTCCAGAAAGACGACGTTCCCGTCCGTTTCACGCATGCGCATGGCCTATCCGATCCAGCGCACCAGCAGGCCTGCCAGCGCCGCGGGGATCAGCGCGAAAAGGATGCCGGGGAACAGCATGCCCTTGAGGTGGAACCATTTCTGGTGGTATTCCCGGTCCATGTGCTCCGTGCCCTCCAGCCGGAAGCGCTTCATGTTGGCGAACAGCACCCAATCGATGAAAAACGTGTCGAAGACGCCGATCCATACCATCAGCCCAAAGGCCAGCAGGAAGCCCTGGGAAAAGCTCCGCGCCCCGGCCAGACGCGCCATCCCGGCCAGCAGCGCGGCGAAAACGAGCACGGCGACGGCCTTCTTCACGATCCTGCCCCTCGTCAGCGCCTCCTTCGGCACCTGCGGATGGGTCCTGAGGTATTCGTACTGGATCTCCGGCGGATAATTGTCCAGCTGCACGGTGCTGTTCCGGCCCGTCGTCGCAAAACACATGACCGTGAACAGCAACGCAAACACAGCCATCTCCGCCAAAATCACCATCGTATTCATTGCAAGGCCTCCTAAGTTAGCAATAACAAACCACAACTATCATACCCCGTCGCGCCCGAATTGTCAATCAAATCAGCGCTTGCACGGGAGGCGGCGAAGCGGTATAATGATCGTAAGCAATGACTAACCAAGGGAGATGAGCACGAATGATGCCATACAAGGGGACGTATCTGCGTCTGTTGTCGGCGCTGCTGCGAAGGCCGATGATCGAAGAATACGGCAGGGAAGTGACGGACAGGGCGCTGAAGGGAGCGAAATCCGTCTACCGCGAGATGCTGATGAAGGTCGAGGACATCGGGGCCGACAACCCCATGGCGAAGAATATCTACCTGTGCTTTGTCTTTCTCGCGATCTGGAAGGCGGGGGAGGGCGCGATCACCGCGGAGAGCCTGCGTCATGTTTCGCGCGCGCTGATGGAGCGGCCGACGGTGCGGATGGTCATGGGCCGCAGCGACCTGAATCGTCCGAAGGATCTTCTGGCGCTGGAGCAGCGTCTGCACCGGATGAAGGACTGGGCCGACGCGCACCCGGAATACCGGGACAAAACGTGGGACTTCAACTTCGATGAGACGCTCCACCGGGACGGCGTTTATTACCACTTCACCCGCTGCCCGCTGGAGAAGTTCGCCCGAGAGAACGGCTTTCTGGAGATACTGCCCGTGGGCTGCGCGTTCGATCATCTGACCGTGGCGGCCAATCACGGCGTCCTTCACCGCGATCATACCCTTGCCGAGGGCGGCTGCATGTGCGACTACTGGATCGTGCCGGACAGGATCAAAGACCCGAAATAGGACCACACGGCGGGAGCGCGGCTCCCGCCTGTTTTTTGTTGTGCGGCGGAACGGGATGTGATATAATTACTTTATATGAATCTGTATCCTGCCGCTCGGCCGTATCCTTTGAATCAAAGGAAGCGCGGCCCGCACGCACGATACTGACAGGCACGAATCATGGAGCCGCAAGGCGTTGAACTGCGCCGCATAAGGAGAAAACCATGACTTATTCGATCTTCGGAATACTGGCAACGGTCATTCTTCTCATCATCAACCGCGACGTTCTGTGGGAGCGCGGCGAGACGTCCCGCGCCGCTCAGCAGCATTACCGACGCTTCCTGCTGGGCGTCCTGTGCTACTACGTCACAGACGCCCTCTGGGGCATCCTCGAAGCCCGCCGCCTGACGGCGATCCTCTTCATTGACACCACGATCCACTTCATCGCCATGGTGGCCGTCGTCATGCTGTGGACGCGCTACGTCGTCGCCTATCTGGAAAACGACAACGCCTTCGGACGTCTTCTGCTGCGCTCAGGGCAGGCATTTCTCGCCTGCGAGCTTGCGGCCCTTGCCGTCAATCCCTTCGTTCCCGTCATGTTCCGCTTTGACGAGGCCGGCGGCTACCACGCCGCCGCCGGACGGTACGTCACGCTGGCCATCCAGCTGCTGATGTTCACGCTGACGTCGGGCTACACGCTTTTCACCACCGCGAAATCAACGGGCACCAAGCGCCTGCGCCACCGCACCATCGGTCTGTTCGGCGTCGCCATGGTGCTGCTGATCTCGGTGCAGGTCTTCTATCCGCTGCTGCCGTTCTATGCCATCGGCTATATGCTGGGCACCTGCCTGCTGCACAGCTTCGTGGTGGAGGACGAGAAGGAGGAGTATCGCCGGGAGCTGGAGCACGCGCTGGAGCGCGAGCGTCTGCAGAAGGACGAGCTCGCCGAGAGCCGCGAGACGCTCAAGGACGCCCTCGCCGCAGCGGAGAACGCCAACCGCGCCAAGACGGCCTTCCTCTCCAGCATGTCCCACGAGATCCGCACGCCCATGAACGCCATCATCGGCCTCAACAACATCGCCATGAACGCCCCCACGGCCACCGACAGGGTCAGGGAGTATCTGGAGAAGATCGACGGCTCGGCCCATCATCTGCTGGGCATCATCAACGACATCCTCGACATGAGCCGCATCGAGTCGGGGCGCATGACCATCAGGAGCGAGGAGTTCTCCTTCGCCAAGAATCTGGAGCAGGTCAATACCATCATCAGCGGCCAGTGCCGCGACAAGGGCCTGCAGTACGAATGCCGCATCATCGGCAAGGTGGACGATTACTACATCGGCGACGCCATGAAGTTCAAGCAGGTGATGATCAACATCCTCGGCAACGCCGTCAAGTTCACGAACGAGGGCGGCGCAGTGACGTTCCTCATCGAGGAGGGCCCGCGGTACGACCGCAAGGCGACGCTCCGGCTGATCATCAGCGACACGGGCATCGGCATGAGCCCTGAGTATCTGCCCCATATCTTTGACGCCTTCTCCCAGGAGGACGCCTCCTCCACAAGCCGCTACGGCAGCACGGGTCTCGGCATGCCCATCACCAAAAGCATCGTGGAGCTGATGAACGGCCACATCGAGGTCGAGAGCGAGAAGGGAAAGGGCACCACCTTCACTGTCACCGTGACGCTGGGCGAGTCAGACCGCAGGAGCGTCGGGACGGACGACGGCGCGCTGGACCCCCACGAGCTCAGCGTCCTCGTCATCGACGACGACCGCATCGCGCTGGAGCACGCGGAGATCGTCCTCGGCCAGATCGGCGTCGGCTGCGATGTGGCCGAATCCGGCTGGGAGGGCATCGACAAGGCCCGCATCCGCCATGCCCGCCGGGAGGATTACGACCTGATCCTCATCGACTGGCGCATGCCCGAGATGGACGGCATCGAGACCACCCGCAGGCTGCGCTCCGTGGTGGGACTGGAAACGCCCATCATCATCCTCACGTCCTTCAACTGGGACGACATCGAGAGCGAGGCCCGGGAGGCGGGCGTCGACACCTTCGTCCCCAAGCCTCTGTTCGCAGGCAGCGTCATGGACGAGTTCCGCGAAGCCTTCCGCCGCAAGAACGAAGCCCTCGTCCGCCGCACGGTGGACCTCAAGGACCGCCGCGTCCTGCTGGCGGAGGATGTCAACGTCAACGCGGAGATCATGATGGTGGTCCTCTCCATGCGCGAGATGGACGCGGAGCTGGCCGCCAACGGCCGGATCGCCGTGGACATGTTCGCGCAGCATGAGCCTGGCTATTACGACGCCGTCCTCATGGATCTGCGCATGCCGGAAATGGACGGTCTGGAGGCCACCCGGACGATCCGCGCCATGGACCGGGAGGACGCAAAGAGCATCCCGATCATCGCCCTGACGGCCAACGCCTTCGACGAGGATGTCCAGCGCAGCATGCAGGCCGGCCTCAACGCCCACCTCAGCAAGCCCGTGGAGCCCGAGGCGCTTTTCAGTACGCTGGAGAGCCTGATCAGATAGATGTGTCGCAGATCCGGGAAAAGCGGCAATGATCGAAGCGAATGAAGCTGCAGGTCATCCTGCGTGAACAAAAATCCGAGGATGATGTTCATATATGAGAACGAAGGGAGATATCCGAAAATGAAGAGAGTCGCAGCGATCCTGCTGGTGTGCGCCGTCTTGCTTTCACCGGCGCTGCAGACGTCGGCGGAGGAGATCGCCGTCAGCACCGATCAGGGAGAGATGAATCTGCTGCGGAACCAGGGCATGCACTATGTCCGCGGCATCGGCATGAAGGCGCAGCCACCGCAGTCCTTTCTGTACGAGAACGAGAGCGGCGGTCTGACGCTTGTCGAGTTCGTCAGCAAGGAAAAGGGCGTCACCGTGGCTGAGTTCGACAGCGATCTGAACTTCCTCAACACCCGCACGCTGCCGACGCCCGACTGCTACAGCTGGGCCGGCTTCTGCGCCGGGGAGAAGTACAATTTCGTGATCTACTGCATCAGCAAGGCGACCTTCTGCTTTGACCAGTACAGCAAGGATTGGCAGCTGCTGAAACGGCAGACCTATACGCCCGGCAACACGAGCAGCGTGGTCGACAGCGGCTTTGACGTCGCCGAGGGCGGCGGCAGCCTGTATATCGTCACCAATCATTATATGTCGGTGGGGCACCAGGCGAACATGCGCCTGCAGCTCGATCCCGAAACGCTGGCTGTCAAGGTCGAGCAGTCGGGCGTGGACACTTACGACGGCTACGTTTCCCACTCCTATGTGCCCGAGGTCGTCTGCGCAGGCGGCACGGTCTACACCTTTGACCGCGTCGATTCGATTCCTGGGCCGGGCCTTTTCGTCACCAGCTTCGGCGGCGGTCTGGGTAAGGGCAGCATGAAAACCGTCTATCCCATGGGCCGTGTGGACTGGGGCAACCTCGGCAACGTCATTCCTGTGGGCAGCACCTATCTTGCGGCCTTCAACTACGCCCCATCCGAGGGCATCAACAGCGACAATACCGTCACGGACGCCTATCTGAGCCTAGGCGGCACGACGACCCGCGTCACGACGACGGGCCAGGTAGGGACGCCGTACGTCGCCAAGATCGACGACACGACGGGCTTCATCATGTGGAACCCCGACCTGTACAACACGGTCGACCCGCAGGACGATCTGTACTATGCGAAGTACACGATCTCCGGCGGCACAGTCACCGTGGGCGAAGTCAGGCTGGCGCCGGGACATTACCTGTCTGACTGCGAGCCCATCGCCTACCGCGGCGGGATCGTCTGGTACTCGATCTGTCCCAAGGCCAATGAAGCGTATGCCAAGAACGAGATCACCTTCCACTGCATCGAGGCGGACGGCACCGTGACCAGCAAGATCATCCACCACCTGGTAAAGGTCGATGCCGTCGCGCCGACGGTCTACAAGGAGGGCACTACCGAGGGGGTCAGGTGCGATCTCTGCCAGGAGTGGTTCGAGGAGCCCGAAACGGTCCCCTGCCTCGAGATCGAGCCAGGGCGCATCTTTGTGAACAAATACGGCTACTATGAGGTCGAGATCCACAGCCGCAGGGAGGACCCCTTCCAGCTGTTTATCGGCTACTATGACGAGGACGGCAGGATGTTCAGCCGCCAGGTCATACCCTGCGAAAAGAACAAGAACACCATGTGGTGGATCAGGATCTACCGCTTCGATGACGTCAAAACCATCCGCGCCATGTTCACCGACCTCGAAGGCCGCCCCCTCTGCGACGTCACCGAATGGACCGCCGAATAAAAACCATACAGCAAAACCAGCGGAGACGATCGTCTCCGCTGTTTTTTTATGTTCCAAAGCAGAAAAGCGCCCGATGCGCAATAGGAAAATAAGCGCATCGGCAGTTATTTCATGCGCGGCCATCCAACGCGGTGCGGAGCTTCTGGAGCGCGCGTTTTTCGATCCTCGAGATGTAGCTTCTGCTGATCCCGTACCGCTCGGCGACCTCGCGCTGGGTGAGGGGCTCGCCGCCTGCGAGGCCGTAGCGGAGGGTGACGATCTCGCGCTCCCGATCCGTGAGTGCGGAAAACAGATAGCCCATGACCTTCTCCCGGTCGTCCTTCCGCTCCAGATCCTCATCGAGCCGCTCATCGGAGGCCAGGACGTCCATCAGCTGCAGCGATCCGCCGTCGCGCTCACTTTCGATGGGCTCCGACAGCGAGACCTCCTGGGCCTGCTTTTTCAGCGTGCGGAAATACATCAGGATCTCGTTTTCGATGCACCGGGCGGCATAGGTGGCCAGGCGCACGCCCTTGCCGGGCTGATAGGAGCCGACGGCCTTGATCAGCCCCACGGTGCCGATGGAGATCAGGTCGTCGTGGTCCTCACGGGCGTAATACTTCTTGACGATATGCGCCACCAGCCGCAGGTTGTGCTCCACCAGCTTGTCGCGGGCCTGCCGGTCACCCTGAGCGGCCAGCGCCACGTACTTGTCCTCCTCCTCCTTCGTCAGCGTCCGGGGAAAGGCCCCGGTGGGCGTCACCCGCAGAACGAGCAGTGCGCCCGCCGCCAGCGCATGCAGAAGCCACAGGATCATATCGGTCCCTCCTTTTTTTGTATCTCTCCAGTCTATGCGCCGGGACGGACCGCCTTGCCAGTCCCACAACAGGCGGAAATCTATGCAAAACTGATAAAAAAGTGACGATAGAATATTAAATAGTATACAAATGAACCTCGTGACACAGTGGAAAGTTTATGAAAATCAAGGGTTGATTTGATCTCGCCGTTGTGCCAAACTATGATGCTGGAACCTGTTAGATCGCACAAAAAGGATGTGGTCATTTTGTACATTGCGCTGTTGATCCTGTGGATCGTGTTCAACGGCAAAATCACGCTGGAGATCGTCGCCGTCGGCGCTGTGCTGTCGGCGGCTGTCACTTTTATGGCCGTGAAGATCTTCGGCCTGCGGGGCAGCACCGTGCTTGTCCCTCCTGGGGCGCTGGTGCGCTACGCCGGGTATTTCGCGGCCCTCGTCATCGAGGTGGTGCGCTCCTGCCTGCAGGTCATGCGCCTCGTCTACCACCCCGCCGAGGAGGTGCGGCCCCAGCTTGTCACCTTCCGGGTGCCGCTGAAAAAGGAAGGACACATGGTGGTGCTGGCCAACTCGATCACGCTGACGCCGGGCACCATCACCGTCGGCGTGCAGGGCGACCGCATGCGTGTCTATGCTCTGGACAAGTCCTTTGCCGACGGCATCGAGGACTGCGACTTCGTCCGCAGGCTGGAAAAGATGGAGGAGGAGAGATCATGAGTCCGATCCTGCATCATTTTCTCATGGGCTGCTGCATCCTGCTGGGCGTCGGCGTCATCCTCAGCATGATCCGCGCCGTGCGCGGGCCCCGCTTCACCGACAGGATCGTGGCGGTCAACATGATCTCCACCATGACCATCGTCATCATGTGCATCCTGTCCGTCTTTCTCGATGCGGACTTCCTCGTTGACGTCTGCATCACCTACGCGCTTCTGGGCTTCATCGCCATCGTCGTGCTGACGCGGCTCGTCATCATTCGCCGCAGAGGGCAGCAGGAGCGCGAGCTGGCCGAGTCCGGCCATACGACCGGCGAGGACCTGGAAACTGCGGAAGGAGGGGAGCAGGGATGCTGAGAGAGATCATCGGCGGCTGCATGATCGCCCTGGGCGTCGCCGTTTTCGTCACGGCGGTGGCGGGCGTCTACCGCTTCAAATACGTGCTCAACCGCATGCACGCCGCGTCCCTGGGCGATACGCTGGGGATGCTGCTGGTGCTGGGCGGGCTGATCGTGATCTCGGGCTTCACGGCGCTGTCCGTGAAGCTGCTGGCCATCATCGTGTTCTCATGGCTGGCGGGCCCCGTCATGAGCCACCTGATCGCCCGGGCGGAGGTCATGACCCACGCCCATATCGAAGATGAATGTGAGGTGATCGAGCGTGTCGATCATATTTGAACTGCTGCTGATCCTGGCGCTGATCATCTGCGCCATCGCGGCGCTGGGCTCCCGCAGGCTGCTGGTGACCGTGGTGATCTTCATGGCCTACAGCCTGATCATGAGCATCATCTGGGCGCTGCTGCAAAGCCCCGACCTGGCCATCACCGAGGCCGCCGTGGGCGCGGGCGTCACGGGCATCCTGTTCTTCATGACGCTCAAAAAGATCCACGCGCTGAAGGGGACGAAGGATGAGTAAGAAAACCGACGCCCTCAGGCGCTTTTCCGGCTGGGTCAACGGTGAGACCGCCGGACACGCCGCCGTCCACCGGGAGGCGGCCCGGATCGAGCATAAAAAGCTGCTGCCAGAGCTCGACGAGCAGCAGCGCATCCGTCTGTTTTCGTGGCAGTACAAGCTGGTCGCCCTGGTGGTCTGTCTGACCGTGGTGGCCGTGCTGCTGTACACGGTCTTCCATCTGCCACTGTTCGGCGACCCGGAGAACCCCGCCGTCAACGAGGTGGTCCAGCGCTACGTGGAGGACGGTCTTGAGGAGACCGGCGCCGTCAATATGGTGGCCGGCATGATCCTCGACTACCGCGCCTTCGATACCTTCGGCGAGTCCTCCGTGCTGTTCCTCGCCGTGACGAGCGTCATGATGCTCCTGCTGCGCGACGCCAAGAACATCGTTCGTGACGAGGACGTCCAGGAGGAGCACGAGCGCATCATTGAGCGCCAGACGAGCGATATCATCCTGCAGAAGGTGACGAGCCTCGTCATGCCCTGCATCATGTTGTTCGGCGCCTACGTCGTCCTCAACGGCCATATCTCGCCGGGCGGCGGCTTCTCGGGCGGCGCCGTCATGGGCGCGGGCCTGATCCTGCTGGGCGCGTCCTTCGGCATCGACAAGGTGCGGACGTTCTTCACCATGAAGACCTTCCGCCGCATCACGTCAACGGCGCTGCTGTGCTACGCCGCCAGCAAGGCGTATTCCTTCTTCACCGGGGCCAACGGCCTCGAGACCGGCATCCCGCTGGGCACGCCCGGCGCGATCTTCAGCTCGGGGCTGATCCTCGTGCTGGACATCTGCGTGGGCATGGTCGTCGCCTGCACGATGTACGGCTTCTACGTCCTGTTTTCAAGGGGGGAGATCTGATGGACCTGCACGCATTCCTGACCAAGGCGGTCTCCCTGCGGTTCGAGATCGCCGCCGTCATCCTGTTCGGCATCGGATTCATGAACCTGATGCTGCGCCACAACCTCATCAAGAAGATCGTCGCCTTCAACGTCATGGACTCCTCGGTCTTCCTGTTCCTTGCCTCGCAGGGCTACATCGACGGCCGCATCGCGCCCATCGCCCGGGAGGGGATCGTCGGGGCGGAGCATTACGTCAACCCCATCCCCGCGGGCCTCGTGCTGACGGGCATCGTCGTGTCGGTCAGTGTCTCGGCGTTCTTTCTGGCGCTGGTCCAGCGCCTTTACAAGCACTACCACACCGTCGACTTCGACGAGATCATGATCATGGCAAAAAAGAAGGTGGATTGAGTGCTGCCCATCTATCAGAATATCCCGTTCGTCTGCATCTTCCTCTGCATGGTCTGCGGCATCACCATGCCGCTGCAGAAAAACGGCAGAACGGCCCTGTGGACGGCGGTGGCCGCCTGCCTGACCGTATCGCTGCTGTGCTGCTGCCTGACCGTGATCCTCTATACGGGGGAGGAGAGCTTCGTCTATCAAATGGGCCATTTCCCGGCGCCCTGGGGCAATGAGCTGTACGTCGGTCCGCTGGAGGCCATGCTGGGCATGACGTTCTCCGCCGTCATGGCGCTGAGCCTGCTGGGCGGCCGCCGGACGCTGATGGAGGACGTCCTGCCGCCCAAGCAGCCGTTCTACTTCACGATGATGTGCATGATCATGGCGTCCCTGCTGGCGCTGTCGTTCACGAACGACGTGTTCACGGGCTACGTCTTCATCGAGATCAGCACGCTGGCCGCCTGCGCCATCGTCATGGCCCGCGACACGGAAAAGACCATCGCCGCTACGATCCGCTACCTTGTCATCAGCCTGCTGGGCTCCGGTCTGTTCCTCATCGGCCTGGCCATGCTCTACTGCATCACGGGCCACCTTCTGATGCCTCAGCTGCGCCAGAAGGTCTTCATGCTGCTCGTCATGAACCGCTACCGCGTGCCCTTCACCGTGGTCGTGGGGCTGCTGACCATCGGCATGGGCATCAAAAGCGCCATGTTCCCGTTCTACGCCTGGCTGCCCCAGGCCCACGGCGGAGCGACCACGTCATCCAGCGCCGTGCTGTCCGGGCTGGTGCTCAAGGGCTACATCGTCTTTCTGCTGCGCATCTTCTACCGCGTGTTCACCATTCAGGAGATCCGCGCGCTGAACATCACCAACGTCATGTTCGCCTTCGGCGTGGCCGGGATGATGGTGGGCTCGCTGATGGCCATTCGTGAGGAGCACATCAAGCGCATGCTGGCCTATTCCTCTATCGCTCAGATCGGCTATATCTTCATGGGCCTGGGTCTGGGCACCGACGGCGGCGTGCAGGCCGCCGTGTTCCAGATCATGGTCCACGCCGTGACGAAGCCCCTTCTGTTCCTCTGTGCCGGACGCCTGTCCGAGATTCGCGGCCACGAAAAGAGCCTCTACCGTCTCCGCGGCGCGGCGCGGCAGGATAAGCTGGCGGGCGTCGGGTTCACGCTGGGCGGTCTGTCGATGATCGGCATCCCGCTGCTGGGCGGCTTCGCCGCAAAGGCGTTCTTCGCCGCCGGCGCGCTGACCATGGGCGTCAAGATGTGGGTGGCGCTGCTGGCGCTGGCCGCGTCCTCGGTCCTCAACGCCCTGTACTACATCCCCGCCATCCTCGCCCTGTGGAGCAGGGGAGAGCAGGACGCCTCTCCCGCCGCGCCCGACCGGGGCTTCATGACCTCCGCCAGCGCGCTCATGGCGGGTGTGCTGGCCCTCGGCACCATGGCAGGATCGGTGATCGCCGTGATCCGCATGGG